>CAIYWM010000911.1 GCA_903929895.1 uncultured Alphaproteobacteria bacterium | reverse complement strand
TCATGGTGATGCGCGAGGTGATCGCCTCGGCATCGGTCTTCACATGGATGATCGAGGGCTTGCCGGCGCCCAGAGCGCGCTCGAACGCCGCCTCGAAGTCGGCGGTGCGCTCGACCGTCTCGCCATGGCCCCCGAAGGCGCGGGCATAGGCCGCGAAGTCGGGGTTCTTCAGCTCAGTGCCGTGGACACGCGTCGGATACTCACGCTCCTGATGCATGCGGATCGTGCCGTACATGCCGTTGTCGACCACGATGAACACGACGTTCGCCCCGTGCTGCACGGCGGTCGCGAACTCCTGGCCGTTCATCAGGAAGCAGCCGTCGCCGCTGAACGACACGACCGTGCGTCCGGGCGCGGCGATCTTGGCCGCCACCGCCGACGGCACGCCGTAGCCCATCGAGCCGTTGGTCGGCGCAAGCTGGGTGCGGAAGCCGCGATACTGGAAGAAGCGGTGGACGAAGCCGGCATAGTTGCCCGCGCCGTTGGTGACGATGACGTCTTCGGGCAGGCGCTTGTTCAGCCAGCCCACGATCTCCGCGAGGTTGGCGGAGCCGGGCTGTGGCGTCGGCTCGATGTTCTTCAGGTAGTCGGCGCGCGCCGCGGCGACGCCCGCCTTCCAGGCAGACGCATCGACCGGCTTCATCGCCTTCGCGGCGGCGGCGAACTGCGACATGCCGGAGTTGATCGGCAAGGTCGCCTGATAGACGCGGCCCAGCTCCTCGGCGCCGGCATGCACGTGCACCATCTTCTGTACCGGGACCGGCACGTCGAACATGGCGTAGCCGCCGGTGGTGGCCTCGCCGAGACGCGGACCGATCGCGATGATGAGGTCGCTTTCCTTGATGCGCTTGCCGAGCGGCGGGTTCACCCCAAGCCCGAGATCGCCGACGAAGTTGTCGTGGCGATTGTCGATCAGGTCCTGGTTGCGGAAGGCGGTCGTCACCGGCAGGTGGTTGGCTTCGACGAACGTCCTGATGTCGTCGCAGGCCTTCGCGTCCCAGCCGCCGCCGCCCAGGATGACCAGGGGCTGCTTCGCCGCGGCGAGCAGGTCGCGGAACGACGCCATGTCCTCCGGGGCGGGCGCGCCGCGCGCGACCTTGTAGGGACCGGCATCGGCGACCTCGACCTCGTCGACCAGCATGTCCTCGGGCAGGGCGATGACCACGGGACCCGGCCGACCGTTCATCGCGCGATGGAAGGCCTGACTCACGATCTCGGGGATGCGCCTTGCGTCCTCGATCTGGGTCACCCACTTGGCCATCTGGCCGTACATGCGCCGATAGTCGATTTCCTGGAACGCCTCGCGCTCGGCCTGTTCGCGTGCGACCTGACCGACCAGCAGGATCATGGGCGTCGAATCCTGGAAGCCGGTATGCATTCCCACGCTGGCATTGGTGGCGCCGGGCCCGCGCGTGACGAAACAGACCCCGGGCTTGCCGGTCAGCTTGCCGTAGGCCTCGGCCATGTAGGAAGCGCCGCCTTCCTGGCGGCAGATCACATAGCGGATGGAATTGCGCTGGGCGTAGAGGGCGTCGAGGGCGGCGAGGTAGCTCTCGCCGGGCACGCCGAAGATCGTGTCGGTGCCGTGGATTCGCAGTTGGTCGATCAGAACCTGCGCGCCGCTGCGGCGCGGGTGTGCGGTAGCCATGTTGGAGATCTTTCCCTTACTTCGTGGGTGAGAAGGTGGTGGGCACCAATATCTTGTTATTCATGTGCTTCATATATTCTCGGCTTTTCTGCAAATAGGCCTGCCAGGCGGGATCGGCCGCCATCGCCGCGCGGCGCTTCGTGCGGTCGGCGAGATCCGCGTAGCCCCAGATGTGAACGATCTCGTTCACGTTGCCGACCTCGGTCGTGTAGTAGCCGACGAGGTTGCCGAGATGCTTGAGCTGGACCGGCAGGCCCTCCTTTTCGTAGAGCGCGAGGAAGTCGCGCAGGCGGCCGGGCTGCAGCTCGTAGGTTCGATGGTCGACGATCACTTTCCAATCCCTCCCGAATTCCTGTCGATTGTGTGCCGTGCTTCGTCGCGTCTCAACCCCGCGACGCGGTGGACTCAACGCTTGATTCAGCGCATAAGTGCTGCATTGCGACACTCGCCGACGAGCATCATCATGAGTCTCGGCACACAGTCGCGGAGCGCGATACCGGTCAACGTCTTCCCGTGAGCTACTTGGTCATCTGTCAAAGGTCATCGAAACGCTTGGACGCATCCGTCCAGCAAGCGCGCGCCGGACTCCGCTCGATCCTTCCTCTAGCCCAGAGCCTTGAATGAGTCGCAAATTGTTTGTGGGCAACCTGCCCTATTCGGTCACGTCTGAGCGTCTGTCTGAAGCCTTCTCTCAGTTCGGCACCGTTACAACCTCGAAAGTGATCGTGGATCGCGAGACCGGCCGCAGCCGCGGCTTTGCGTTCCTCGAGATGGAAACCGATGACCAAGGCGCCTCGGCCATGCAGGCCATGAACGGCGCGTTGCTGGATGGCCGCTCGATCGCGGTCCGTGAAGCCGTCGAACGTCAGCCCGGTGGTGGCGGCGGCGGTGGTGGATATGGCGGCGGCGGCGGCGGTGGCGGCCGCGATGGCGGCGGCTTCCGTCCGCGCGGCCCGCGCCCGCCCTACGGGGGTGGTGGCGGTGGCGGCTACGGTGGCGGCGGCGGTGGCGGCGGCTACGGTGGTGGCGGCGGTGGCGGCCGTGACGGCGGTGGCGGTGGCTATCGCGGCGGTGGCGGCGGCGGCTACGGTGGTGGCGGTCCCGGCGGTGCCAGTGGCGGTGGCTATGGTGGCGGCGGTCGTGAGGGTGGCGGCGGCGGCGGTGGTTACCGTGGCGCAGGCCCCGGTGGCGATGGTGGTCCGATGCGCGATCGCCGTGCCGATTTCTCCAGCGCTCCTCCTGCTCCGCCGGCCGAAGGCGGCGATTTCGGCAAGCCGGCCCGTCGTTTCGGCGGCGGCGCTCCGGACAAGCCGCGCCGCGAGCGCGACTACGAACCGCGCAAGCGCGGCTTCGACGACGATCAATAGGCCGTTCTGGCAATAGGCCGTCCTGACGGTCGACCTGAACGCCGGAGGATTTCCTCCGGCGTTTTTGTTTGCGCGCGCCGCTGCGGTGTTATGCTTCGCGTCTTCGACGGAGGTGGGCATGAGGCGACGGTCGGCGCTCGTAGGCTCCATGGCGGCGCTGGCGACGGCGACGTCGGCTCACGCCCAGACACCGGTCGATCTGCAGCTCGTGCTGGCCGTCGACGTTTCGCGATCGATCGATGAGGTCGAAGCCGAGCTCCAGCGGCGCGGCTATATCGAGGCGCTGACCAACGACCGGGTGGTCGACGCCATCCTCTCGGGCGAGAACCGGCGGATTGCGATCTGCTACACCGAGTGGGCGGGCGCGCACTTCCAGACCGTCGTGATCGACTGGACGGTGATCGACAGTCCGGGCGCCGCCCGGCGCTTTGCCGACAAGCTCGCCGAGGCGCCTCGAACCTCGCAGAGCTGGACCGCCGTCGGAGCCGCGCTCGTCCATGCCGGCCAGCGCTTCGAGAATGCCCCCTTCATCGCCAAGCGACGGGTGATCGACGTGTCCGGCGACGGCCGCACCAACGACGGGCCGCCAGCCGAGATCGTGCGCGACAAGCTCGTGTCGCAGGGCATCGTGGTGAACGGGCTGCCGGTCATGATGAACCGCAGCAATTTCGGCCGCCCGCCCGACCTCACCCTCGACAAATACTACGAGGAGAGCGTCATCGGCGGCCCGGGCTCGTTCCTGATCGTGGCTGACAATTTCGACCATTTCGGCCGTGCCGTGCGCACCAAACTGGTGCGCGAGATCTCGGCGACCGACGGACCGCGCGTTTCCTCGCCTGCCTGATCTCGCGTCTTCCGGGTCCTTGGCAATTTCCCTTGGCCCCGATTGCCGGAAGCCGCATCATCAGCCCTGCAAAGGCCGTCGAGGATGGAGCTCCGAAAAATGCTGGCCAACGACCCAATCACCCAGGCGCGGATCGACCTGACCACCGCCCTGCGCGCCGCCGCGCGGCACGGGCTGAACGAGGGCGTCTGCAACCATTTCAGCATGGCGGTGCCCGGCCGCGATGATCTCTTCCTGGTCAACCCCCAGGGGCTGCACTGGTCCGAGATCACGCCCTCCGACATCGTCATGGCCGATGGCGACGGCAACATCATCGAGGGCAAATATCCGGTCGAGCCGACCGCCTTCTACATCCACGCCCGCATCCATGCCGGCAACCCGCGCGCCAAGGTCGTGCTGCACACCCACATGCCCTACGCGACGGCATTGACCTCGATTCGCGACGGGCGGATCGAGATGTGCACCCAGAACGCGTTCCGTTACTGGGGCCGCATCGCCTACGACGAGGCCTATGGCGGCGTCGCCCTGTCCAACGACGAGGGCGAGCGCATGTGCCGCGCGATGGGCGACAAGGACATCCTGTTCCTGCGAAACCATGGCGTCATCGTCTCGGGTCCGACCGTTGCCCAAGCCTACGACGACCTTTATTACCTCGAACGTGCGGCGATGGTGCAGGTGCTGGCCATGCAGACCGGCCGGGAGCTGCACAACATCGACGAGGCGATGGCCGAGCATACGGCCAGGCAGATCGCGGGCGAGGCGCAGCAGGCCTTCCTGCATTTCGAATCGCTGAAGCGCATGCTCGACCGGGACGAGACCGGCTGGAGCAGGCTGACGGCGGTCGAGGGACGTTAGGGGAAAGACGAATGCGCATCGCCGCCACCTTTGTCGCGCTTTCGGCGCTCTGTTTCGCGGCGCCGGTCTCGGCCCAGGGCTACGGCCTCGGCGGCACCGGCGGGGCGAAGCTGGGCGAACTGGAGATCAAGGCCTACCAGAAGATCCCCAAGGTCAAGATCGCCGTCCAGCTCACCTCCGACACGCATCTCGCGCGCGAGCTGCGCCGCCAGGTCATGGTCCGCCTCACCCAGCGC
>CAIYWM010000910.1 GCA_903929895.1 uncultured Alphaproteobacteria bacterium | reverse complement strand
GTCGCCGGGTTACGGGGGTCATCCTCCGGGATACCCGCTTCGACCTTGCCGACCATGTCGCCGCCGACGTCCGCACCCTTGGTGAAGATGCCGCCGCCGAGACGGGCGAAGATCGAGATCAGCGAGGCGCCGAAGCCGAGGGCCACCAGCGCGTCGATCATGTCGCGGCTGCCGCCGGGGACACCCATCTTGAGCAGGACCGCGTAGTAGCCGCCGACGCCGATCAGGGCGAGGCCGGCCACCAGCATGCCGGTCACCGCACCCGCCTTGAAGGCGAGGTCGAGGCCCGAGGCCAGGCTCTTCTGCGCCGCCACGGCGGTACGCACGTTGGCGCGGACCGACACGTTCATGCCGATGAAGCCGGTGGCGCCCGACAGAACGGCGCCGATCAGGAAGCCAATGGCCGCGAATTTGCCGAGCAGCATGGCGAGAACGACGAGGACGACGATGCCCACGATGCCGATCGTGGTGTATTGGCGGCGCAGATAAGCAGCGGCGCCTTCCTGAATGGCCTGCGCAATTTCCTGCATGCGTGGCGTGCCGGCATCGGCCGCCATTACCCGCGATGCGGTAACGACGCCATACAGCACGGCAATCAAGCCGCAGCCGATGACGCCCCAAAGAACCGTGGACATGTTTCCCTAACCTATTGTTTTTTCGTCGCTTTTACGCACATCGCGACCTGAAGCACGCGTACTCCCCCTGGGCGCGAGGTGGGCGGAAAAATGACAGATGGGCCGTGCACGCGCAACCGAAGAGGAGGAAAAGCCACGTTGCCTCAAGGGCTTGGCTTCAGGCGCGTGACGGATTGCGTAACCGGTAAACGCCGACGACGAGCAGTGCGACCAGAACCAGGGCGAGCGCTACGTAGTTCAGGGCCGCCCATCCCTTCAGTTCCAGCACGACACTGGCCATCAGGCTGGCCACGGTCGTGACGCCGAACACCATGAAATCGTTGAAGGCCTGGGCCTTGCCCCGCTCCGCCGGCCTGTAGGTCGTGGTGAGAAGCGTGGTCGCGCCGACGAACAGGAAGTTCCAGCCCACCCCGTTCAGGGTGAGCGCGCCGCGGAAGTGCCATTCGGTGATGCCCATCAGCGCCACGATCACCCCCGCCACCAGCAGCACGATGCCCGCGATCATGACGTTGAAGATCCCGAACCGGGCGATCAGGTTGCCAGTGAAGAACGACGGGACGAACATGCCCATGACGTGCACGAAGATCGTCACCGGGGCCTCGGTCGCCGAGAGGCCGCACTGCACAATGGCCAGTGGAGAGGCCGCCATCACGAAGGACATCACGCCGAAGGCGATCATCGCACCGGCGCATGCCACCATATATGCCGGCTGGGTGACAATCTGGGAGAGCGGACGCTGGGGACCGGATGAGTCTTCCACCTTCACCTGCGGGAATTCAATGAATCCCAGCACGATGAAGACAAGGATGTGGATGACGATGACGGCGCAGAAACTCGCCTGGAAGAGCGGCAACCAGAGATCGGGCGTGAAGCGTGCCAGGGTCGGTCCCAGGAAACCGGCCAGCACACCGCCCGCGGTGACGTACGAGATCGCCTGCGCGCGATGTGGAGCCGGCGCCAGCTCCACGGCAGCGAAGCGGTAGAGCTGCATGTTGGCGATGGCGTAGCCCAGGAACAGGCCGCCGCAGCACATCACCGGGAAACTGCCGAGGCCGAGACCGACGGCGGCCAGCGAGGACCCGATCATGCCCATCACCGATCCGCTGCGGAAACCGAACTTGCGCCCACGTCGCATCATGAGCAGCGACGCCGGGAAGACCGACAGCATCACCCCGAGATGCTGCATGGTGACCGGCATGTTGGCCCACATGCGCATGTCCGGCGAGACGATGGTG
>CAIYWM010000909.1 GCA_903929895.1 uncultured Alphaproteobacteria bacterium | reverse complement strand
GGCTGCTCTCCTCTATAAGTGGGCCCTTGGGGCACCTCGCAGTGACCCCGCATTAGTTCCCTCTTGGAGAGCAGCCACTCAAGCCGCCCTTCATCCGCAATCACACCACCTCAGGACGACATTGATGACTACTTCGCGCGCTCCAGGTAGCTCTCGAAGACACCGACATGCACGAACGCCGGGTCAGCCGATTCGGACCACAGGTCGCGCGCGTCGAAGCGGACGTCATAGGTCGGCTCGTCTTCGGCCTCGATGCCGTGGCCATGGGCGTCGGGGAACGGGTAGGCCGGTGACACGCCGACCACCACGCCGCTCTTGCCGCGGATGTAGCCCGGCATGCGGACATGGCCCGGGACGTAGTCGGTCTTCACCGTGACCTTGTCTCCGACCTTCAGCGTCTCGCGCGTGGCGACGTTGGCGCGGCCGGGAGCGCTGGGCAAGGCGAGGGGGAAGGCGCCCTGGGCGCGGCGCTCCAATTCCTCCTGGGTCAGGATGCCCTTCTCGACGCAGAGCGTGGCGAGGCTGGTCAGCGAGCGCTCATAGTAGCTGGCCGACAGATAGTGGCGCGGCTCCATGCGCTCGATGGCATGGCGGTACTCGTCCATGTTGAAGATGCCGAGCTTCACCGCCAGCGAATAGAGCGCGTTGACCCGCTTTTCCCACGGCTCGTGGAAGGTCTGGGCGCGGAGCGAATAGCGGACCCGGCCGAAGCCATGCTTGCCGCCGAGATCGTGCATGCCGTCCATGACTGTCTCTCCGGTGCTAGAGGCGCGAGACGCCGATCATGGCGTCCTTGGTGACCAGCGCTGCGAGCTTTTCCTCGGACCAGCCCTCGGTGCCTTCCGGGCGCACCGGCAGCACCATGTAACGCGTGTCGGCCGTCGTATCCCAGACGCGGATTTCCATGTCGGCCGGCAGGTCGAGGCCCATCTCCTTCAGCACGGTGCGCGACTGGCGCACGACACGGGCGCGGTATTCCAGGTCCTTGTACCAGTCCGGCGGCAGGCCGATGATCGAGAAGGCGGTGCACGAGCAGAGCGTGCAGCAGATCACGTTGTGGACGTTCGGCGTGTTCTCCAGCACGACCAGGTGCCGGTGATGCGGCGGCATCGAGAGGCCCAGTTCGGTCACGGCCTCGCGGCCGTTGGCGAACAGCCGCTCGCGGAACGCCGGATCGGTCCAGGCCTTGGCGACCACCCGTGCGCCGTTCTCCGGCACCCATTCCTCCTCGGCGAGGTGCTTGAACTCGCGGATGAAGTTGGCAGGTTCCATGCCGCGTTCGTGGAAGGCGGCCTCGATGGCGTCGGTCCGGGCTTCGACGGACGCGGTGGCCTGATGGTGGTGGGTCTGGTCGGGCATTGTTTTCTCCCAGGCGGCGGCAATTCTCGCCGAGAAGTATAGGAAGCGCGCGCCATCCCGTCACTTGCTCCCCGCGGCCCGCGCGGGCTAGACAGGCCGCGCCCAACAGGAGTTTTTCTCATGAGCGCCATCGCCGAAGTCCGCGGCCGCGAAATCCTCGACAGCCGTGGCAATCCCACCGTCGAAGTCGAAGTCGAACTCGACAGCGGCGCGATCGGCCGCGCGGCCGTCCCGTCCGGCGCCTCGACCGGCGCGCACGAGGCGGTCGAGCTGCGCGACGGCGACAAGAAGCGCTATGGCGGCAAGGGCGTGCTGAAGGCGGTCGCCGCCGTCAACGGCGAGATCATGGACCTGCTGTCCGGCCTCGATGCGCTGGAGCAGATCAAGATCGACCGCGCCCTGATCGAGCTCGACGGCACCCCGAACAAGGGCCGCCTCGGCGCCAACGCGATCCTGGGTGCCTCGCTCGCGGTCGCCAAGGCCGCGGCGATGGACAGCGGCTTGCCGCTCTACCGCTATGTCGGTGGCAGCCAGGCCTCGGTGCTGCCGGTTCCGCTGATGAACATCATCAACGGCGGCGCCCATGCCGACAATCCGATCGATATCCAGGAATTCATGATCATGCCGGTGAAGGCCGACCGCTTCGCCGATGCGCTGCGCATGGGCGCGGAGGTTTTCCACGCGCTGCGCGGCCAGCTCCATGACGCCGGCCACAATACCAACGTGGGCGACGAGGGCGGCTTCGCGCCGAATCTCGCCACCGCCGACGAGGCGCTGTCCTTCGTCATGAAGGCGATCGAGAAGGCCGGCTACAAGCCCGGCGAGGACGTGATGCTGGCGCTCGACCCCGCCTCGACCGAGTTCTTCAAGAAGGGCAAGTACGAGATGGAGGGCGAGGGCAAGTCGTTCGATGCCGCCGGCATGGTCGACTACTACGCCGACCTCGTTAAGCGCTACCCGATCGTGTCGATCGAGGACGGCATGGCCGAGGACGACATGAAGGGCTGGAAGGCCATCACCGACAAGCTCGGCAAGAAGATCCAGCTGGTGGGCGACGACCTGTTCGTCACCAATCCGAAGCGCCTGGAGCAGGGCATCAAGGACGGGCTCGCCAACGCGATCCTGGTCAAGGTCAACCAGATCGGCACGCTGACCGAGACGATGGAGGCCGTGTCCATGGCGCGCAACGCCAGTTACGGCGCCGTCATGTCCCACCGCTCGGGCGAGACCGAGGACGCGACCATCGCCGACCTCGCCGTCGCCACCAACTGCGGCCAGATCAAGACCGGCTCTCTGTCGCGCTCGGACCGCCTGGCCAAGTACAACCAGCTCCTGCGTATCGAGGAGCAGCTCGGCACCCAGGCCCGCTACGCCGGAACGTCGATCCTGCGCGGCTGAGTCGGGGCCGAGTGAGATGATAAAGGGTCGCTGCGGCGGCCCTTTTTCATGCCCGCCGCTTACCTGCCAGTAGTTGACGAAGGCAATCAACTGATTGACGATAGCAACCTTCCTGGAGGTTGCCATGGCAGCGTCGTCGCTCGCGTCCCGCATCGAGGCGGTCCGCCGTTTCTCGCGTTTCTATACCCGCCGCATCGGCGTGCTCGAGGAAACGCTGCTGCACAGCCCCTTCACCCTGCCCGAGGGGCGGCTGGTCTACGAGATCGCCAATCGCGACCGGCCGACGGCGCAGGAACTGTGCCGCGATCTCGGTCTCGACCCGGGCTATGTCAGCCGCCTGCTGAAGGGGCTGGAGAAGAGGGGCTGTCTCGCCCGGACGCGCAGCCAGCAGGACAAGCGCGAGACGCAGCTCGCACTCACGGCGAAAGGCCAGCAGCTCTGGGCGGCCATGAACGAGCGGTCGCGCAAGGACGTCGCCAAGCTGCTGGCCGAACTGCCGGTCGAGCGGCAGGACAAGCTGGTCAAGGCGCTGGAGACGGTCGAGAAGCTGCTCGACGAGCCGCCGGAGAAGCGCACGCCCTTCACGCTGCGGCCGCATCAGCCCGGCGACATGGGGTGGATCATCCGCCGCCAGACCCAGCTCTATGCCGACGAGCATGGCTGGGACGGCAGCTTCGAGGCGATGCTCGCGGAGATTTCCGCGAAGTTCATCCGGAAGTTCGACCCGAAGTCCGACAATTGCTGGATCGCCGAGCGCAACGGCGAGATCGTGGGGTCGGTCTTCCTGGTCCGGGCGGGCAAGGCCACGGGGCAGCTTCGCATGCTCTATGTCGAGCCGACGGCGCGCGGGCTGGGCATCGGCCAGAGCCTGGTCGCGGCCTGCATCGAGGATGCCCGGGCCAAGGGCTACAAGAAGCTGATGTTATGGACCAACGACATCCTGGTCTCGGCGCGCAAGATCTACATCGCCGCCGGATTTCGGCTCATCAAGGAAGAGAAACACGACAGTTTCGGCAAGAAGCTGGTCGGGCAGTTCTGGAACCTCGACCTGTGAAGCGGCCCGGCCCGCTGTGGGCCGCAGCCGGGACCGGAATCCAGGTCGGAGCGGCCATGGTGGCGACCCGCTACGTCGTCGATGCGGCGGGGCCGGGGTCGCTCGGCTTCCTGCGCTATCTGGTCGGGCTGATCTGCCTGTTGCCGGCGCTGTGGCTGCGGCCGTGGCGGGGCATCGCCGGGCGCGACCTCCTGCCGATCGGGCTGCTGGGCATCGGGCAGTTCGCGGTGCTGATCGTGCTGCTGAACTATTCCCTGCTGCACATCCCGGCGGCGCGGGCCTCGCTGCTGTTCTCGACCTTTCCGCTCATGACCATGATCCTGTCGGCACTGCTCGGCCGGGAACGCTTGACGATGGCGAAGGTCGGCGGTTCGCTGCTCACCGTCGGCGGCGTCGCGATCGCGCTCGGAGGGGCCGCGATCACGGCGCAGCCGGAGCACGGGTCGGTCTGGCTGGGGACGCTGTCGGCGCTCGGAGCCGCCCTCTGCGGCGCGCTCTGCTCGATCTTCTATGCGCCCTATGTGGCGCGCAGCTCGGCGCTGCACGTGACCGCCTTCGCCATGTTCGTGGCCGTCCTCGCGCTCGCCGGCATGGCCGCCACGGAGGGCTTCTTCACCGCCTGGCCCTCGTTCACCGGGGGCGAGATGGCCGCCATCGCCTTCATCGGCGTATCGAGCGGCGTGGGCTTCTTCCTCTGGGTCTATGCGCTGGGCAATGCGCCTCCGAGCCTGGTTACGCTGTTCCTCGGCCTCGGTCCGGTGACCGCGGCGCTGGGCGGCACGGCGCTGCTGGGCGAACCCTTGCCCGTGGCCGCTCTGCTGGGGCTCGCCTGTGTCCTGGCGGGCCTGTGGTGGGCGCTGAAACCCGACCAGCGGTCCGCACAAACGAAACAACCGAAATAACCGAAACATTCGAAGCGAATGTCGCACCCGGAGCGATCCCTGGGGGCGGAGCGGCTTGGCTATCGCGGATTCCCGTTGTCACAACCGCTGACAGCCTTCGATTGAACGAAAATTTCTTGACGGAAGCCCACCATATGTTGCCATATGCCTGCAGGAACGCCGCATATGTTGTTGAGACCACGTCAGATTTTGGCTCCCGTCATCTTCGCCACGGTATTCGGCTATTTCGGGTACCATCTGGTGAACGGTGATCGCGGCCTGCTGGCCATGGCGCATCTCCAGCGCGAAGTGCTGATCGCCGAACAGAACCTCGCCGAAGCCGAGACCACCCGGAAGATCTGGGAGCGGCGCGTGGCGGCGCTGCGCAACCAGAGCCTCGAGCCCGACATGCTCGACGAGCGGGCGCGCGTGCTCCTGAACTTCGCGCGCAAGGACGACGTCATCGTCTTCATGCCGACGCGCTGAGGGGCAGATCCCCGCGACGATGACGCCTTGTTCAGCGTTCGCCCCGCGGTCATCTGAAAGAAACTGTCCGGCGCGATCCTTCGTAGGCAAACAATCGCTCAATTGCTGCGGCGCACCCGCGTCGAGTCTGGTTTTTCCTGCTAGATCAAATACATCGCCCTGAGCGATGCTATAAGCCGAAGTGCGTTCATGAGGGGACTGCCATGGCGAAGCCGGCCACCAAGCCGAAAGACGATCCTTCTCCCGCCAAGGCGAAGTCGCCTCCCAATCTGGGCGACAACAGCGTGAGCCCGGACGAGCTCAAGGCGCATTACCGCGACATGCTGCTGATCCGCCGCTTCGAGGAGCGGGCGGGCCAGCTCTACGGCATGGGCCTGATCGGCGGCTTCTGCCATCTCTACATCGGCCAGGAAGCGGTCGTGGTGGGGATGCAGGCCAATGTCCGCGACAAGGACGCCGTCATCACCTCCTACCGCGACCACGGTCACATGCTGGCCTGCGGCATGGACCCCAAGGGCGTGATGGCCGAGCTGACGGGACGCAGCGGCGGCTACTCCAAGGGCAAGGGCGGCTCGATGCACATGTTCAGCCGCGAGAAGAGCTTCTACGGCGGCCACGGCATCGTCGGCGCCCAGGTGCCGATCGGTACCGGTCTCGCCTTCGCCCACAAGTACAACGGCAACAAGAACGTCTCGCTCACCTATTTCGG
>CAIYWM010000908.1 GCA_903929895.1 uncultured Alphaproteobacteria bacterium | reverse complement strand
TTCAGCGATTTCACCCCGCGGTTCGTGAAGCGCTACGCCGACCTCGGCGGCAAGATCTCCGAGGCCGCGGCCGCCTATTCAGCCGATGTGCGGGCCCGGCGTTTTCCCGCGATGGAGCATTGCTTCCTGCCCAAATCCGGTGGTCAATCCCGATCCTAAGACGGCTCAGGAAGAGAGAAAGCAACCGGATGGAGAGTTTCGACTACGTGATCGTGGGCGCCGGCTCGGCGGGCAGCGTACTGGCCAACCGGTTGAGCGAGGATCCCAACGTCACAGTCTGCGTGCTCGAAGCGGGGCCCCGCGACTGGCATCCCTTCATCCATATCCCGGCCGGCTTCATGTACACGCTGGTCGATCCCAAGGTGAACTGGCTGTACAAGTCCGAGCCCAGCGAATGGACCGGCGGCCGCGCCATCGCCGCGCCGCGCGGCAAGACCCTGGGCGGCTCGAGCTCGATCAACGGCCACATCTACAATCGCGGCCAGCGCCTCGACTTCGACGGCTGGGCGCAGCGCGGCAATCGCGGCTGGGGCTATTCCGACGTGCTCCCCTACTTCCGCCGCAGCGAACACCGCATGGCGAGCGACGCCGATGCGACCTTCCGCGGCAGCGAGGGCAACCTGCCCATCACCGACCTCGAATGGCGCGATCCCCTGTGCGAGGCCTTCATCGAAGGCGCGGTGGAACAGGGCATCCCGCGCAACCCCGACTACAACGGCACGAAGCAGGCGGGCGTGAGCTACGTCCAGCGCATCATCAAGAATGGCCGCAGGGTCAGCGCCGCCCGCGGCTATCTCCATCCCGCCATGTCGCGCCCCAACCTCACGGTGCGCACCCATGCGCAGGCGACATCGATCATCCTCGAGGGCAAGCGCGCCGTCGGCGTGCGCTACCGCAAGGGCGGCCGCACCGGCACGCCGGTGGAGGTCCGCGCCACCCGGGAAGTGATCCTGAGCGGCGGCACGGTGAATTCGCCGCAGCTCCTGCAGCTGTCGGGCATCGGCCCGGGACCTTTGCTGAAGTCGCTCGGCATCGAGGTGAAGCACGAGCTGGCGGGGGTCGGCGAGAATCTGCGCGACCACTATGCGCCGCGCTTCGTCGCGCGCGTGAAGAACGCCATGAGCATCAACGAGCGCTCCAAGGGTCTGCGCCTGGCCGGCGAGGTCCTGAAATACGTCACGACGCGCAAGGGCCTGCTGACGCTCAACCCGACGCTCATCTACGTCTTCTGGAAGTCCGACGAGAACATCGAGAATTACGACCTGCAGCTCACTTTCACGCCCGCCAGCTACAAGGAGGGCGTTCAGTCGACACTCGACGATTTCCCCGGCATGACCATCGCCTCGTGGCAGCAGCGCCCCGACTCGATCGGCTATGTGCGGGCCCGCTCGGCCGACCCGTTCGAGCATCCGATCATCCAGCCGAATTACCTGGGTGCCGAGAGCGACCGCCGTGTGCTGCTGGCCGGCATGAAGCTGGCGCGGCGGCTGCTGGGCTCCAAGGCGCTCAGCAAATACTACGACCGCGAGGAGTTTCCCGGTTCGGAGAAGCAGTCGGACGCCGACCTGATGCAGGCCGCCAAGGAACGCGGCACGACGACCTTCCATCTGATGGGCTCCTGCCGCATGGCGCCGGACAGCGATCCGACCGCCGTCGTCGACGACCAGTTGCGCGTACGCGGGCTCGAAGGCCTGCGCGTGGTCGATGCCTCGATCATGCCGACCATGCCCTCCGCCAACCTCAACGCCTCGGTGCTGATGATCGCCGAGAAGGCGGCCGACATGATTCGCGGCAAGCCGGCGCTCGACGCCGTGATGCTGAAGGACTGATGGCTGAAGAGGCAGCCATCGAGGCCCTCTCCGCGCTGGTCCCCGCGACCCTGCGCGCCCTTCACGCCATCGAGTTCGCCGGCCGGCACCTCTCGCCGCAGACACTGGACCAGGTCGTCGAAGCCCTGGCCGGCCGCAACGACGATCTCGCGCCCGCCCTCGCCGCTTCGCGCGCGCTCGACTGGCCA
>CAIYWM010000907.1 GCA_903929895.1 uncultured Alphaproteobacteria bacterium | reverse complement strand
CGCCCCCGAATGGCAGCCCGTCGAACAGGCGATCCGCTACGTCTTCGACCGGTGCAACACCAAAATCCGCTACCTGGAAGCCGACGACACCGTCTCGCCGGGAGCCTTCGCCGCGCGAGCGGCGCAGGCCTGTCTCGACGAGAACGGCGTGGCAGCCGCGGATCTGGATCTGCTCATCTACGGGGGAATTGCCCGCGACGCGTTCGAGCCGGCGACGGCCACCGAGGTCGCCGGTCGCCTCGGTGCCGGGCCGCTGCACGCTGTCGACGTGACCTGCGCCTGCGCCGGCCTGATCGAGGCCATGCACGTCGCCACCGGTTACTTCGCGCTGCACGACGACATCCGCACCGCTCTCATCTGTGCCGGCGAGATCACCCGCGACCGGGTCGGCTACGACATGCAGTCGGTGCAGGACGTCGCGCTCGGCGTCGCCGGACTCACGATCGGCAATGCCGCTGCCGCACTGCTCATCACCCGCGAGCCACTGCCCGCCGGCGGCGCTCGGCTGGTCGGCGTGATGCACACGTCGCTACCCGAGAACTGGGCGTTGTGCCGGGCCCCGGTGGACGGCCATTTCACCTCCGACGCCAAGGAGTTGTTCGCGCTGTCCATCCACGTGGTGCCCGAGCTTCGGCGGTTGATCCACGACGCCGGATGGGGGCCCGAAGACGTCGACCATTACGCCTTCCACCAGCCCAGCGAGTCGGCATTGGAGCGGATTCTCGCCGAACTCGGCGCCAAGCCCCAGGCTGGCGTGCACACCCACGCGCTGTACGGCAATACGGCAAGCACCGCGTGGGCCCTGGCGCTCGACCACCGTCTGCGCAACAGCGCGGTCGAGCCCGGCGACAAGATCGTCATCGCCAGTGCAGCTGCGGGTTTCACCGTCGTGGGTGCCACCGCGGTCTGGGAGTGCTGACGTGAATCGGTATCTCGACTTGTACCGGACCATCAACAAGACGTTCGGTTTCCGCCTGCGCCCCTTGGGCACATTCGGCGTTCTGCAAGTGCGCCAGGCAGTTTCAGCGCTGACGTTACGGCTCGACCGGGTTTTCTTCCCGAGTTACCGCAAGAAGCCGATCGATCGGCCGATCTTCATCGTCGGCAATCCCCGCAGCGGCACGACGTTCCTGCACCGGCTGCTGCTCGGGGCCGGCGACATGGCGGCCTTCGAGTTGTGGGAGATGCTTTTCCCCGCCATCACGGCGCGCAAGCTGCTGGGGCGCATCGTCCCGCGGTTCGACCGGCTCTCGCCCGCGCGCTATCACCCCTCGGACATTCACGACACGAACTTGCGCGGTATCGAGACCGATGACGTGCTGTGGTTCTTCCGCACCCTGGACGGGCCGTTCGCCTGGGCGTACTTCTATGCCTGGCAGGACAACTGGGGCAGCCCGCTGTGTCGGCGCGAAATGGGCGTCGAGGGCATCACCGACCGCGACCGGGAGCGCTTCTTCGACTACCACGAGGAGTGCTGGCGGCGAAACCTCGCCTACAAGCAGGCCAATCGAGTCCTGGCGAAGACCAGCATGCTGACGTTCCGTCTCGACGAACTGCTCGAGCGCTACCCGGACTGCAAGCTGGTCTACATCATCCGCGATCCGGTCGAGGTCATCCCGTCCGGGATGTCGCTGGTGTCCGGGGTGCTGGAAAACGGTTACGACGCCTGGAACCACACCAGCGACGCCGACCAGAGGCGCTGGGTGGAAAACCTGTATCAGGCCTCCTGCGAGATGCTCCGTTCATTCCACGACGCCTACACATCGGGTCGCATTCCGGAGAAGAACCTCTGCGTGGTCCGCTATACCGACCTGCTGCAGGATCTCGAACCCACCATTGATCGCATCCTGGACTTCATCGAGGTGGAGCCCAGCGCGGAATTCGTGGCCGAAATACGCGCACAGGCCGAGCGCCAACGCGCCTACAAGAGCCGCCATCAGCATTCCCCGGAGAAATTCGCCCTGGACCCCGACCGTATCCGGCGCGACCTCGCCTTCGTGTACGACACCTTCGATCTTCCTCTCGAACCCGCGCAGACCAGCCCACAGCCTGCAGAAAGAAGGACGAGAACATGAGCGCATCAACGTATGTCGGCCGTGTCGGCGCATTGGCCGCCACCCTCGGAGTGGGTGCGGCCATGCTGAGCGGCACGGCGGTCGCCTGGGCTGATCGCGGACCGTCGGATTCGGCGGGGCCCTCGGCCGCGGACTCCGCGGGCGGTACTGCACCGTCGCCGGGCACGAGCACCGGACACCGCGGGCACGCCGTGAGTGCCGCCACCGCGGAGTCGTCTGACGACGTCTCGGTACCGACGTCCGGCCGAGCGGCAGTCGCCGAGGCGCCGGTGCCGG
>CAIYWM010000906.1 GCA_903929895.1 uncultured Alphaproteobacteria bacterium | reverse complement strand
GGAGCGGCAAATGGATAACTCTGTTCACGGTCACCTGAAACAGCTCATGGTCGACAGCCTGCCCGACTGTGCTTTGGTGCTGCTCGATACCGACGGCAAGGTGCTGAGCTGGAACGTGGGCGCCCAAGGGCTGCTGGGCTACGCCGAGGCCGAGGCCGTCGGGCTGTCTTTCTCCAGGATCGTTCCTCCCGAGACGCTCGACGCCAACGGCGCGCCGCCGTCGCTGGCCATCGCGCGGAAGAGTGGCCGGCACGAAGAGCTTTGTCAGCGCATGCACAGCGATGGCAGAGATCTCGAGGTGCGGGAGTTCGTGATCCCGCTGCGCGACCCGCAGCACACTCTGGTGGCCTTCGCCATCATGATGCAGCCCGTCGGCGTGCCCGGCAACGCCGAGGCGGATCGGCCGTTGATGGTGCCGCAGCGGCAGGGCCGCAAGGTCCTGCTGGTCGACGATGATGGCGACGTCCGGCTCACGGCGGTCAATCTCCTGAAGGGCTTGGGATATGAAGTGCTGACAGCCGCAAGCGGCGCCGAAGCGCTCGACATGCTGGCGGGCGACGAGGGAATCGATGTGCTCTTCACGGACGTCATGATGCCCGGCGGCATGGACGGAGGCGAGGTCGCCGAGAAGGCGCGGGAGATCCGGCCCGACATCAAGGTCCTGTTCGCCTCGGGCTATTTCGAGGACGCCCTGATCAAGAAGGGCAACATCGCCGCCAACACCCACCTGCTGGTCAAACCCTATCGCCGCCGCGATCTCGCGAAGATGTTGAACATGATCCTGGCAGATGAGACTCGGGGCTCCGACGACCTTCTCCTGATCAACCGGTGATGCGCACCCCGGGTCAGACGTCCCCCTTCCATTCGGTTGCCCCTCTCTCGGCCCCGGTCGACGCTCTGGCGTCCGGATTGATCGCTGCGTCGGTCGCCGCAATACTGATGGCTTGGTCCATCTTCTCGCCTGCCGCGGGCATGACGTTCTCGCCCCTGACCCTGCCCGACGGGCAGCGGATCGTACTGGCCCAGGGATCGGTGGCCGCGGGCGACGCCGACCGCCTGCTGGTTGCGCTGAAAGCGGCCGACCGCGATGTCTCCGGCTACAAGATTCTGGCTCTCGACAGCCCAGGGGGCCTCATCATTGAAGCCTTCGCCATGGTCGATGTCATGAACAAGGAGCGCGTCTCGACGGTCGTACGGCCCGGCGCCAGCTGCGCCTCGGCCTGCGCGCAGGTCCTGTTCCTTTCGGGCAGCCATCGCACCATCGAAGGCAACGGCCGGATCGGCCTGCATTCCTGTCACTACGCTGGTGACGAGAGCCGCTCGATGATGTGCAACGAGTTGATCGCGCACAACGCGCAGGCCCATGGAACGCCCTACGGAGCGATCATGGCGTTCATGCATTTCACTTCCGCAACGGAAATGCGCTGGCTCAGCGCATCCGAGGCCGATTGTTGGGGCTTCACCAAATGGCCCGCGGGTCCCGGCGGCGCCGCCAGGCCGAGCCCGAGGAAGGTGTGCTCCTGATCCTCGAACTGATCCGAGGGCTCTGGCAACCGTTTGCACCTGGGAAGGTTGAAGCTTCCAGCACAGCAAATGAAGTTGAGCATGAAGCGCACCATCGTCGCCCACTTCGAAACACGACGCGACGCCGAGATCGACGTCGAGCACCTGGTTCAGGCGCATGGCGTCGCACGGAGCGACATCTTCATCCGCGGCCAGCCGCAGGCTCACGGTCGATCAAAGCACAGTGAGCGAGGCTGCCCCGCCGTGGACCTGCGAGAGGGCGCCCCTTAACGTCAGTTCGTGCCACCCTCCTTCTCCCAATCTCCAGGAATCAATCTATCGCGCCGTGCGCTGATCGGTGGCCTCGTGGCCTTCACGGCGTGCAGCGGCAGTCGCGCCGTCTCGGCCCAGAATGATCCTTGGGCGGTCCTGCGGCGGCCCGGCTCCTTTGCCTTGATTCGCCATGCCACGGCGCCGGGAACCAACGATCCGTCAGGCTTCCGCCTCGAGGACTGTACGACACAGCGCAATCTCTCGGCCGAGGGCCGGGCGCAGTCCGTCCGGATCGGCGACCTTTTCCGCACCAACGGCATCGCCGCCGCCGAGGTCTACTCCAGCCAGTGGTGCCGCTGCCTCGACACCGCGACCCTGATGAAGCTGGGCGAGATCCGCCCGCAACAGCTGCTTAAGTCCTACTTTCAGGACCGGTCGCGCGAAGCCACCCAGATAGAGGCGCTACGGCAGTGGATCGGCCAACTCGAGCTCGCCAAGCCGACGGTGTTCGTGACTCATCAAGTGGTGGTGACGGCCCTCAGCCAGATCTTTCCCGGCAGCGGCGAGATCGTGGCGATGCAACGCGGCCCAGACGGCCGCCTCTCGGTTCAGGGACGGCTGCCAACCGCCTGATGAACGTCGGCACTGCCCGGCGCGGCCGAAGGCTGCTAAGAGCCCGGCCATTCCGCCTGTTGCGGACACGTGAGATTGCCGCGCATGCGCACGACCAAACCACCGATCTGGCTGCTGATGAGTGCCACCGTGTCCTCTCAGATGGCGCTGACCATCTTCCTGCCGTCCCTGCCGACCATCGCGAACGACCTGAGCGTCTCCTACGGCACCGCCCAGCTGACACTCTCGATCTACCTGTTCGCCTTCGCTTTCGCGCAGTTGGCTGTTGGCCCGCTCTCGGACAGTCTGGGCCGCCGGCCGTTGCTGCTGGCCAGCCTCGTCGTGTTCACGATCGGCAGCGTCTGCTGCGCGATCAGTCCGACGATCGAGACCCTCATCGCCTCGCGCCTGATCCAGGCCTGCGGGGCCTGCGGCGGCGTGGTGCTGGGCCGCGCCATCGTGCGCGACAGCCGGTCCGGCCCCGACGCTCCCCGGGCAATGGGCTACATGGCCTCTTCCATGGCCCTGGCGCCGGCGCTCTCGCCGCTGCTGGGCGGGCAGTTGCTCGGCTTCTTCGGCTGGCGCAGCAATTTCTGGTTCACGGCCGCCTGCGGTGTCGCCGTGCTGGTCCTCGTCTGGCGGATCGTCGGCGAAACGGCGCCGAAGGCGGCGCCGCGCACGACCGGCGTGGTCCGCGACTATCTCGACGGCTTCCGCGCCGTGCTCCGCGAGCGTCGTTTCATCGGTCTCATGACCGCGACCACCTGCGCCTCGGCCGGCTTCAATGTCTTCTTTTCGGGCGGCCCCATCCTGCTGATCCAGGTCATGGGCGTGGCCGTCGAGACGTTCGGCTGGTTTACCCTCGCCTGGGCCGGCAACTTCGTCCTCGGTAGCCTGGTCTCCAGCCGCCTGCAGGGCCGGGTGAAAAGCCTGCTCCTGATCCCTGTGGGCCAGGTCATTCTCACGATCGGCGCCCTGGCGATGATGGCGACGGCGGCGCTGGGCTACATCACGCCGCTGGCCCTGATCGTGCCGCTGGCCCTGATGGGCTGGGGCAACGGCCTCAACATGCCCAACGCGATGGCGAACGCGCTGTCCGCCGTCCCCGCCAGCCGGGTCGGCGCGGCCTCCGCCCTGATGGGCTTCGTGCAGATGGTCACCGCCGCGGTGCTGACCTTGCTGGTCGGCTACGTGCCACACGATACTCAGATGAATATCGGGATCGGGGTAGCCGTCACCGGGATCGTCGGGCTGATCGGCTGGTGGACGCTGGTGCGCCGGCCTCCCACCCCCGGGGATGGTGGAGCCTCAACTCGCAGCAACCAGACGACGTGAGAACTGCCATGCAATTCATAAACGGCACGGAGACCCTCGTCGTCGACGCGATAGACGGATTGTTGCGCAGCAGCGGCGGCGCCAACCTGGCGCGCCTCGATGGCTATCCCGGCATCAAGGTCGTCCTGCGCACCGACCACAAGCCCGGTCGCGTGGCGATCGTCGCGGGCGGCGGGTCGGGTCACGAACCGGCGCATGCCGCGTTTGTCGGCAAGGGCATGCTGACCGCCGCCGTCTGCGGCGAGGTCTTTGCCTCGCCGTCGGTCGACGCCGTGTTCGCCGCGATCATGGCGGTAACGGGCAAGGGCGGCTGCCTCGTGATCTTCAAGAACTACACCGGCGACCGCCTGAACTTCGGTCTCGCCGTCGAACGCGCCCGCGCGCTCGGCAGAAAGGTCGAGGTCGTCATCGTGAAGGACGACATCGCGCTGCCGCACCTTCCCCAGCCGCGCGGCATAGCCGGCGTCATGTTCGTCGAAAAGGTCGCCGGCCACTACGCCGAGCAGGGGGCGAACCTGAAGTCCGTCGCCGCCATGGCCCGGAAGGCTGCCGACTCGGTGGTCTCGCTCGGCATTTCGCTGTCTTCCTGCACGCTGCCCGGCGTCGGCCGCGAAGACCGAGTGCCGGACGGCAAGGCCGAACTCGGCCTCGGCCTCCATGGCGAACCGGGCGTCGACCTGGTGAACTTCGAGGGCGCGCGCCAGGCGGCACGCGTGCTCGTCGACCGCCTCTTCGCCGCGGCAAGGCCGGCGCGCTCCTATGCCCTTCTGGTCAACAATCTCGGTTCCACCACGGCACTGGAGATGAACCTGCTCATCAATGAGGTGCTGGTGAGCCGGCGAGGCGCCAGGGTCAAGCTGGTGCTGGGCCCGGCCACGCTTGTGTCCTCCCTCGACATGCATGGCTTCTCTCTGAGCCTTCTGCCCCTGACGCCCGAATTCGAGAAGGCGCTGCTGTCGCCGGCCAGTCCGCTGGTCTGGCCGAAAATCCGCACCCACGTGAAACCAAAGCTCGTGAAGCTGCCGCGGGAGCTGAAGAGAAAGCCCGTCAGGTCGACCCTGAACCCGTCGCTCGGCGCGCTGGTGAGCCGGGCCTGCGACATCCTGATTGCCGCCGAGGGAAGGCTCAACGCGCTCGACGCGAAGGTGGGCGATGGAGATACCGGTTCGACCGTCGCCACCGCCGCCCGTCACCTGCAGACGGCGCTGCCCCTGATGCCGCTCGCCAGGCTCGACCGTTTCTTCGCGTCAACCAGCGAGGCGCTCTCCCGCTCCATGGGAGGATCGTCGGGGGTTCTGCTGGCCATCTTCTTCTCGGCTGCAAGCCAGTCCGCGTCGGAGGGTGCGAACTGGCAGGACGCGCTGGCAGCGGGGCTTGCGAAGATGATGGTTCATGGCGGCGCCAAACCCGGCGACCGCACCCTGATCGATGCCATCGCCCCGGCCCTCGCGGCCTTGCCGAAGGGCCTCGACGAAGCCGCGAATGCCGCGCGCGGCGGTGCCGACGCCACCGCCCGGATGCAGTCGGCCCGCGCCGGTCGCTCGACCTATGTCCCGCCGTCGCACCTCGATGGCGTTCCCGATCCGGGAGCGGAGGCCGTCGCGATGTTGTTTGAAGGTCTGGCAAGGGGTTGACTCCCCTTCCCGTCGCGTTCCGTTATCCACAGACTGCGGCGACTTGCGACGCAACGGAACCGGGGCTTCCGGTATCCTGACCGCTCTCTCTCAAAAGTCGGCTCGCACAGTCCCGACAGCTCCGGTAGCCCACCGAACGAATGATGACGAACACGCTCTCCCTCCGGCCCGGTGACCGTATCCCCGACTTCGTGCTGCCGGGTCTGGACGGAAAGCTCCGGAAGTTCGTCTGGTCGTTCACAGGCGACCCGGTCGCCCTTCTCGCTGTGATGGACCTGTCGACCGTGGATGCCGCGCAGTTCGCTTCCCTGCGCGACGCCTGCGCCGCGGCCTCGACGAAGCTCGTCGTGGTCGCCGGCAATACCGTCGCGGCGTCCGCTCCTGCCTGGAAGAAGCTCGGCGCCTCGCCCGAGGTGCCGCTGCTGCTCTGTGACGAGAAGGGCCAGTTCCTGCCGGCGTTTCTCTCCCAGGCCGGGGCGGTCTCGTTCGGCCAGGGCATGGGCATGCGCCAGCGCGTGATCGCGCTCGATCCCAACCAGAGGGTGGCGACCACGTTCGACACGCGGGCCTTGCTGGCCGCGGCCGAAGCGATGAGTGGCGTTGCCCAATCGGTGCGCGCCGACGGAGGGGCCGACCTGTGCTTGAACACGGCGATGGCGCCCGTTCTGGTCCTGCCGCGCGTCTTCGAGCCGGACTTCTGCACCCAGCTCATCCGCCTGTGGGGCAAGGGCGACCACAAGGATTCGGGCGTCTCCAGCCGCTACGGCAACGTCGACATGGCCGCCCTGAAGCGCACCGAGGACTATACGATCGTCGAGCCGATGATGCTGAAGGCGGTGTCCGATCGCCTCGCCTATCGCATCGGGCCCGAACTCACCAAGGTCTTCGCCTTCGATCGCGAATTCACCTTCGATTCCCACGTCGTACTGTCCTACAGCGCCGAGGGGCAGCACTTCTTCGCCGCGCATCGCGACAACGGTGCGCCGACGACGGCCGATCGCGCCTTCGCCGTATCGCTGAACCTCAACGACGATTTCGAGGGCGGCGAGTTGGTCTTTCCGGAGTACGCCGCCGTGCGCGTCAGCCCTCCCGCGGGCGCGGCAGCCGTCTTCTCCTGCTCCCTGCTGCACGCGGTCGGCCCCGTGACCCGGGGCCGCCGCTACGCGCTCACGACCTTCTTCCGCCAGAAGCGCTGAACCGGATCAGGCTGCAGGCGCAGGAATCCAGCTCTTCTTCTCGCCGGCATAGTAGGCGCCGGGATTGCCGTGCACCGTGGTGCGCCACATCAGCCGGCCCTCGCGGTCGCCGTCGAACCAGGTGGCGGCATGCACGAGGCAGCGATTGTCCCAGATCAGGAGATCGCCTTCGGTCCATTCATGGGCGTAGCAGAAGCGGCGCTCCGTGTAGTGCGCCATGATCTCGTCGAGCAGCGCGGCACCCGCGCCGTGCGGGCCCGGCTCCAGGCCGACGAACGGCCCCTCGAACCAGTCCATCTGGCCCCATTCACAGAGGTAGAGCGACTTCTCCCCCGTCACCGGATGGGTGCGAACGACCGGCTGCGGCTGCGAACGCTCGTGGGGTGCGAAGGCG
>CAIYWM010000905.1 GCA_903929895.1 uncultured Alphaproteobacteria bacterium | reverse complement strand
GCCGGCCTCGAACCGGAAGCAGTGGCGGCCTACCTCGTCGACGGCTGGGAAGGCGCTCTGCTGCGCATGAAGGCCGAGAAGAGCGACAGGCCGCTGCGTCTCTTCATCACCATCACCTTCGACCACCTGCTGAGCGGAGACCCCTGATGCCGTATCTGCACCTCGACCTGCCAGGCCACTTCCCGGCGGCGGTGAAGCGCGAACTGGCGGAGCGGCTGTGTCGCCTCTACGCCGATGTCATGCAGACCCAGCTCTGGCGACCCAATGTCGGTCTGTGCGAGCTGGGCCCCGACAATCTCTTCCGCCTCGGCCCCCAGGGGATCGAGTCGATCACAATGGTGCTGGTGGAATATCGACCGGGTCGACCGGCCGAGAATCGCCTCACCCTGGCAAACGGCATCGTCGACGCCTGCGTGGAATTGCTGGGCGTGCCGCGCGCAACCGTCATGGTCGAGTTCACACCCCATGCCGGCCACGAGATCTATCGCGACGGAAACTGGGTCGGCGACTGGACGCCTGCGGAAGGCGTGGCGTCATGATCGAGATCGCCCGCTTCCCGGTGGACGGCGTGACTGTCGTCGGCCACCTGCATCTGCCCGAGGGGCCGGGGCCCCACCCGGCACTGATCGTCGGCGGCCCGATGACCAGCATCAAGGAGCAGGTAACCGGCGTCTATGCCGCCGCATTGGCAGCGCGCGGCTTCGCCGCGCTCGCCCTCGACCATCGCCACTATGGCGAAAGCGGCGGCATGCCCCGCCAGTACGAACACTGGCGGCACAAGGTGGCCGACCTCCGCGCCGGCCTGGATTGGCTCGCGGCACGACGCGACATCGACAGCCGACGTATCGGCGCGGCGGGCGTCTGCCTGGGGGCCGGCTACGCCGCCTGGGCAGCAGCCGACAATCCCCTCGTCAAAGCCTACGGTGCGGTCGCCGGCTACTACCGCGATCCCGCCGACATGCAGGCACGGGATGCCACGAGCTTCGCCGCGCGGGTCGACCAGGGCATCGCCGCACGCCGCCGCTTCGAGGCCACCGGCGAGGTCGAGACCATTCCGGCCGCTTCGTTGCAGGGCGACGCGGCGATGCAGACCGAGGATACCGTCGACTACTACACACGCCGGGCGGCGACCCCCGCCTATGCCAACGCTTTTGCCGTCATGTCGCGCGAGCACTTTCTGCCGTTCGATGTCCAGGCGGCAGCGCCGCACCTCGACGTGCCGGTCCTGATGATTCATTCGGAAAACGCGCTGTCGCCGGCCTGGGCCCGGAAATTTCACGACGCCCTGACAACGCCCAAGGAAATCGTGTGGATCGCCTCGCGCGGGCAAACCCATTTCTACGACGATCCCGCTCTGGTGGCCGCCGCAGCGGACCGGCTGGCCACGCACTTCGGACGGCATCTGCAAGGCTGAAGCGCCGCGAAACGGTGAGGCGTTCTCGTCGGGTCTGGCCCCTACGCCGGTGCCGCGCCCAGCCCGATCGGGCAGCTCACGCCAGTACCGCCCAGGCCGCAATAGCCGCCGGGGTTCTTGGCGAGATACTGCTGGTGATAGTCCTCGGCGTAGAAGAACGTTGGCGCCTCGACGATCTCGGTCGTGATCGCGCCGTAGCCCTTCCGGGCGAGCTCCTTCTGGAAGACGGCGCGCGACGCCAGGGCCTGCGTCTTCTGCATCTCCGAGAAGGTGTAGAGGCCCGAGCGATACTGTGTCCCGACGTCGTTGCCCTGCCGCATGCCCTGGGTCGGGTCGTGGCTCTCCCAGAACAGGCGCAGCAGCGCCTCGTACGAGGTCTTCTTCGGGTCGAACCACACCCTCACCACCTCGTTGTGGCCGGTATAGCCCGAGCAGACTTCCTCATAGGTCGGGTTGGGCGTGAGGCCCGCGGCATAGCCGACCGCCGTCGCGTAAATGCCCGATGCTTCCCAGAACACGCGCTCGGCGCCCCAGAAGCAGCCCAGCCCGAACATCGCCGGCTCGAGGCCGGCCGGAAATGGCGGCTGGATGCGGTTGCCGTTGACGTAATGCATCACGGGAATCTCGAAGTCCGGCGCCGGGCGGCCCGGCAAGGCGCGATCGGCCGTCGGGATCTCGGTCTTCTTGCGCAAAATCCGCCACATGGTGCGGCTCCTCTTGCTTTCGTCGGCTGGTGCCCCGCCAATATGGTCATACAATGCCGCTAGATCGAGTGGCCAATCCGAGGAGCCCCCAATGCCCGTCTTTTTCGTCTGCGCCGGGCTGTTGGGCCTTCTGGCGGTCGCG
>CAIYWM010000904.1 GCA_903929895.1 uncultured Alphaproteobacteria bacterium | reverse complement strand
GTTCGACCAGCTCGGCATCGGGGATGTCCTGCGCCACGTCGAGCGTCGGCAGCTCGCCCTCCTCGACGCGGCGGGCCAGGTCCTGTACCGCCAGCACCTTGGCGCGCGACAGGCCGCAGCCACGCAAGGCCTCGTCCGGCGTCTTCAGGATGTGACGCGGCGTGAAGCCGTCGGGCGCATCGGGATAGAGCGCCTCGACCCTGCCGTAGATGGTCGCGGCCGCCTTGTTGGAGAGCTGCTGGTAGACGATTGCCTCTGCCAGCGAGCCGAACAGGCTGCGCGAGACCTTGAGCTCCATGCGGAAGGGGCCGACCGTATCGATGATCGCGGCCAGCCTCGGGTCGGCGGCCCTGAGATGCGCGATGGCTTTCGCGGGCTTGAAGGGAAGGCCGCTCATCGGACCGCGAACAGCGGACCCGCGCCGACCTCGGCCGCGCCCTCGATCTCGAGCATGCGCCGCTTGGTCGACACGCCGCCATTGGCGGAGAAGCCGCCCATCTTGCCGTCGGCCCCCAGCACGCGATGACAGGGCACGATGATGGCCACCGGGTTTTTGCCCAGCGCCTGGCCGACCTCGCGCGATTGGTGCGGCATGCCGAGGCGCTTCGCGATCTCGCCATAGGTCATGGTGCGACCGGGCGGGATGGTGCGTGCCACCTCGTAAACCTTGCGGTGGAAGTCGGGCGCGGCGTCGAGGTCGAGGGGGATGTCGGCGAGATCGACGGCGTCGCCCGACAGCAGGGCCTGTACGCGATCGAGCGCGCGCTGCACGCCGGCCGGCACGAACGCCGCCTCCACCGCATCCGGCCAGCGCCGCTTCACGCGGGCCCGCGTCGCCGCAGGAGTAGGCTCGGGAAGCTGGAGGCCGGCGATGCCGCGACCGCTCCAGGCGACGGCGCAGGTGCCGATCGGCGTGTCGAACAGGGCGAAACCTTGGACGCTCATTGGCGCAACCTTCCAGCCTAACCGGTCAACCCGTCAAGTCCGGAAACCCACAGGTTCCGTCATCAAACTGGCACCGACCGCGTCTAGCGTCAGTGAGTCGATGTAGAATCGGAGTCGTTGGGTTGATCCATCCGCAGGCAGAGAGCCAATCGCTCCTGAAGCAGGCGGTGCGCCGCCACAAGGTTCTGTCCCGAGAAGGGATGCTGGAGAAGCTGTTCGAGCGGCTGTTCCGCGGTCTCGTCTATGCCCAGATCTGGGAGGATCCCGAGGTCGACCTCGAGGCGATGGCGCTGACGCCGGACTGCCATGTCGTGGCCATCGCATCGGGCGGTTGCAACATCCTGTCCTATCTCACCGCCGATCCCGCGCGCATCACCGCCGTCGATCTCAGCCGCGCCCATGTGGCGCTCAACCGGCTGAAGCTCACGGCGGCGCAGAAGCTTCCGTCCTGGTCGGACTACTATCGCTTCTTCGGCGCCGCCAATTCCAGCGCCAATCCGCGCGCCTACGACCTCCACATCGCACCGCATCTCGACCAGGCGAGCCGCGCCTATTGGGAAGGCCGCAGCCTGCACCGCGGCGGCCGGCGCCGCATCTCGATCTTTGCCCGGAACGCCTATCGCCACGGCGTGCTCGGCCGATTCATCGGCGCGGCACACGTTGCCGCCCGCGCCTATGGTGTCGACTTCCGCAAGCTCCTCGCGGCGCGCACGATCGAGGAGCAGAAACGCTTCTTCGACACGGTGCTGGCGCCGCTGTTCGACAAGCCGGCCGTGCGCTGGGCCACGTCGAACCGCCTGTCGCTCTACGGCCTGGGCATCCCCCCGGCGCAGTACGAGGCGCTGGCTGGCGGCCGCGACATGGGCTCGGTGCTGCGCGACCGGGTCGAGCGGCTGGCCTGCGGGTTCAGCCTCGACGACAACTACTTCGCCTGGCAGGCCTTCGGCCGCGGCTATGCGCGTAACGCCAGTGGGCCATTGCCGCCCTATCTCAGGCAGGAGAATTTCGCCGCGGTGAAGCGCGGCGCGGGGAAGGTCGAGGTGATGAACCGCTCGGTGACGGATTATCTCGCCTCCTGTCCCGCGGGCTCGCGCGACCGCTACGTGCTGCTCGATGCGCAGGACTGGATGACGGATGCGCAGCTCAATGCGCTGTGGAGCGAGATCACGCGCACGGCGCGGCCGGGCGCCCGCGTGATCTTCCGCACCGCCGCCGAGCCCTCGCTGCTGCCCGGCCGCGTCGCGCCCGCGCTGCTCGACCAGTGGCATTACGAGGCCGAGGCGTCGCGGGCTTTCACGGCGCGCGACCGGTCCGCCATCTATGGCGGCTTCCATCTCTATGTGCTGAAGCCGTGAGCACGACCCTCGCCAATGCCGGTCTCATGGACCGGATCTATCGCCGCCAGCGCCACGTCTACGATCTCAGCCGCAAATACTACCTGCTGGGCCGAGACCGGCTGATCGAGGGCCTCGCGCCGCCCCCCGGGGGGCGCGTGCTGGAGATCGGCTGCGGCACCGCGCGCAACCTGATCGCGGTGGCGCATCGTCACCCCGCCACGCCGTTGTTCGGCATCGACCTGTCGCTGGAGATGCTCGACACGGCGCGCCGCCGGGTCGATCGGGAAGGGCTGGGCGGCCGCATTCGTCTCGCTCATGCCGACGCCACCCACTTCGATCCGGCGCTGCTGTTCGGCGTGCCGGGCTTCTCGCGCATCTTCTTCTCCTACACGCTGTCGATGATCCCGGACTGGGAGAAGGCGGTGGCGCAGTCGGTCGTGTGGCTGCAGCCGGGCGGCGAGCTGCATCTCGTCGACTTCGGCGGCCAGGAGCGGCTGCCCCGCTGGTTCCGTGGTGGCCTGCGCCAGTGGCTCTCGCTGTTCCACGTGATCCCGCGCGACGCGCTGGAGGCCGCCCTGACGCGGCTGACCGGCGACATCGAGGTGCGGCGCTTCGAACGGCCGCATCTCGGCTACGCCCAGTACGCCGTCTGTCGGCGCTCTGCCCGCTGAGGCAAGACTCCGCTAGCCCCTTCAGGGCATGGCGCCCCTGTCCCAGGGGCATCACGGGGGCCATTGGCAACCGCCCGCGGCGGGTGCTAACCCCACTGGAACGATAGCCTGAGTCGGGAGTACCCAAGATGACCGAAGCCTTTATCTGCGACGCGATCCGCACCCCTGTCGGCCGCTACAATGGCGGCCTGGGCGGCATGCGTGTCGACGACCTTGCGGCCCATCCGATCAAGGCGCTGATGCAGCGCAATGCCAGCGTCGACTGGGGCTCGGTCGACGACGTCATCTATGGCTGCGTGAACCAGGCTGGCGAAGACAACCGCAAAGTCGCTCGCATGGCCGGTCTTCTCGCGGGCCTGCCGGTCGAGGTGGCCGGCGCCACCGTGAACCGCCTGTGCGGCTCCGGCCTCGAAGCCGCGGGCCATGCTGCCCGTGCCGTGAAGCTCGGCGAAGCCGACATGATGATCGCCGGCGGCGTCGAGGGCATGACCCGCTCGCCCTATGTGATGGGCAAGCCCGAAAGCGCCTTCGACCGCTCGATGAAGCTCGAGGACACGGTGCTGGGCTGGCGGTTCGTCAATCCGCGCATGAAGGCGGTCTATGGCGTCGACCCGATGGGCCAGACCGCCGAGAACGTCGCCACCGAGCACCAGATCAGCCGCACCGACCAGGACGCCTTCGCCTATCGCAGCCAGCGCCGCTGCAAGGCCGCCCAGGATCGCGGCTTCTTCGACAGGGAAATCGTCAAGGTCTGCGTGAAGAAGGGCAAGACCGAGGTGATTGTCGAGAGGGACGAGCATCCGCGCGGCGACACCACGATGGAGACGTTGTCCAAGCTCGCCGCTGCGTTCCGCGACGGCGGCTCGGTGACGGCCGGCAACTCGTCGGGCCTGAACGACGGCGCCTGCGCCATGATCATCGCCTCGGAAGCCGCAGCCCGGGCCAACGGCCTGACGCCGCGCGCGCGCATCCTGGGTGCGGTCTCGGCCGGCGTACCGCCGCGGGTCATGGGCATCGGCCCGGTGCCGGCGACGCAGAAGCTGCTGGCCAAGCTCGGCATGACCATCGGCGATTTCGACACGATCGAGCTCAACGAGGCCTTCGCCGCCCAGGCGCTGGCCGTGCTGCGCCAGCTGGGCCTCGCCGACGATGCCGAGCAGGTGAACCCGAACGGCGGCGCGATCGCGCTCGGCCATCCGCTGGGCGCCTCGGGCGGCCGCCTGATGATCACCGCGCTCACCCAGCTCGAGGCGACCGGCGGCAAGCGCGCGCTCGCCACCATGTGCATCGGCGTCGGCCAGGGCATCGCTCTCGCGCTGGAGCGTGTCTGAGCATTTGTCGTCCTGAGCGCAGCGAAGGACCTTGCCTATCGACCAGAGGACCCCGGTGCTGGAGTGAGATCCTTCGCTGCGCTTCTGTGATTGCGGTCAAGAGGAAGAGTCGTCGAACGGGCCACGCTTGCGGCTACAAGCTTCTGTACGCGGTCTGAGCCAGCAAGATGGTAAGTGCGTGGAAGGGT
>CAIYWM010000903.1 GCA_903929895.1 uncultured Alphaproteobacteria bacterium | reverse complement strand
CGACTGCGACCCACAAACCCCTCCCCAGCATGGCGTCCCTCCCGCCGACTCGACCGAGGATCGTTATCGTCCACGACCCGCAGCAACCAGCCGTTTTTACGGCACAACCCGCAAACCTTCCGCCGTTCCTCCCAGGCCCCTTCCCCTCCTTGCCCGGCCACGAGTACGAAGGCGATTGGACGTCCGGGCCCTGGCAGACAACTCTGCCCCGCTTATGTAGACTTCTTCTCCATTGAAGGCGGATTCCACATCGAGCCCCGCGGTGCAGCGGGAACAATCCCATGTGTCAGCCGATCAGCCGACGGTCCGCGGGGTTCACACTCGTCGAACTCCTCGTGGTGATCGCGATCATCGCCACACTGATCGGCCTGCTCCTGCCTGCCGTCCAGTCGGCCCGCGAGGCGGCCCGTCGATCGAGTTGCCAGAACAACCTCCGGCAGATGTCAATCGGTGCCCTTGGCTACCATGATGCCAAAAGGAAGTTTCCTTCTGGCTACACCCAGGAATCCATCAGCGGGGCATTCCAAGGTCACTCGCTGTTCTACTTCGTGCTTCCGTTCATGGAGCAGAGGCAGTTGTTCGACAGCATGGATCCGAAAGTGCCCCGCAACAACATCACGGGCTCGGCTGGTTCCAAAGCCGCGGCTGCAGTGGCCACGTTCGTCTGCCCAAGCGATCAGTTCCCAGAAGGCAACCCACACGCCTATTCCGCCACCGAGCGGTACGGGGTCACCTCCTACCGCGGAAACGCTGGCAGCAGGCCGTTTTTCGCCACGTCCTCTTCGAACGACGGCATGTTCATGACCACCGGCTCGGCCGCTCGCAAGGCCACGTCCGCACCCAACGGCATCAGTGTGCGGATTAAGGATGTCCCCGACGGTACGAGCAAGACGATTCTCTTCGCCGACTCATCGCACGTCGATCCAAAATTCAACACGTTTACCACCGCTGGCTGGAACAGCGGAAGTACCATCAGCACGTGGTCCCGCTGGTATCCCGCCGGTGGCGACAACGGCCTGGGCAACCTTCTCTGCGGCGCGTTCTCTCCCGTCAACTACAAGACTCCCTTCGCCCATGGCGGACCGGGAGCCCCCGGATCCCAGAGCGCTTGGTACACGTTCCAAGACATGCGTCTGAGTGCGATTGGAAGCGAGCACCCGGGCGGCGCCTCCATCAGTCTCGTCGATGGCAGCGTGAGGTTTTTGCTCGACTCGACGGAGCAGTCGCTCCTGTCGCTCTACTGCACCCGTGCCGACGCACAGCCGGTGTCCGCGCCATGAATGTGGTCGTGCACCGTTGGCTGGCGTTAGCCCTTGCCGCCCTGATGCTTGTGGCCGTTTCGGCGGGTTGTGCAAAGCCCGTGAAACTGGTGCCCGTCGAGGGAGTCATTGAAATCGGTGGAAAGCCGGCAGCGGGCATTGTCGTGCAGTTTCTGCCGCAAGCATCCGACGGCGAGAAGCGGCCGACATCGTTCGCGACGACCGGTGCAGACGGCACCTTCCGGCTCTCCACCTACGACGGTAAGCCAGGGGCCGTCGAGGGCACGCACAACGTGCTGCTCGCCGACACGCTCGAAGAGCGGCCGGCACAGGGCTCGAGAGCCGTCAAGCCACCGCGACTTGCCTCCCGCTTCGGCACGATGGCGGGGGGTCTGACGGCCACCGTCAGCGAGGGTGGAGAAGCGATCAAGCTGCAGGTCCCTGACGCCACGCCGTGATCAACGCGTCACTGCCGCTCCGAGGCGTGCTCTTCGGCGACGAGTTCGAGGTCACTGGCAAGATACTTCACCGCCGCCGACGGCGCGAGGTTGAAGTACACGCGACCCT
>CAIYWM010000902.1 GCA_903929895.1 uncultured Alphaproteobacteria bacterium | reverse complement strand
GCTGTCGAAGCCGTAGAGCACCATGCCCAGCGAATCGCCGACCAGCAGCAGGTCGACATGCGGATCGAGCCAGCGCGCCATCTGCGTGGTGTAGGCGGTAAGGCACACGATCGGTTCGCCGCTCTTGCGGGCACGGATCTGCGGCGTGCTCACTCTCCTGGCTGCGGTGACGGCGCTCATGATCTCCAGACCTTTCGAAAGCCGGCTAGTGGATGACGAACCGCGGCAGCCGCATGTTTATCGACAGGCCGCCGCCGGGACGGTTGGCGGCGCTCACCTGGCCGCCCAATGCCTCGACGTTGCGCCGCACGATCCACAGGCCGAGTCCCGAATGCTCGACGGCACGGTCGCTGCCTATGCCATCCTCGGGGCGCAAAGAGAAGTAGCGCTGGAAGACGCTGTCGATCTTGTTGGTTTCGATGCCCGGCCCCTCGTCGTCGACCGTCAGTTCCACCGTATCGGCGGAGACGCGCAACGAAAGGACGATCTTCGAGCCGGCGGGTGAGAAGCTGATGGCGTTCTCCAGCACGTTCTGCAGAACGATCTCCATCATGCCCGTCGCGGTGCGGACGACGGCGCCGCGGTCGAGCCTCACCACGAGGCCGATCTCGCGGGCCGCGAGGATCTCCCGGAAATGCCGCGCCGCGTCCTCGACAAGCAGCGCAAGGTCGGTCGGCACGCGCGGCGCGTCGATCAGGTCGGCGGTCCCCATGTCGTGGCGCTGGGCGGCATTCACGAGGTTCAACAGGCGTGCCAGCGAGGAATCGACGATCTCGAGCGCGCGGCGCGTGCGCTGGTCTTCCTCCGGGACGACGCGGCGCACCGGACGCAGCGCCGATTGCACGGCGGCGAGCGGCGTCTTGAAGGAATGCGCATTGTCCTCGGCCGACTGGCGGATCTCGCGCGACACGCGGCGCAGCTCGTGCACCAGCCGGTCGAAGTCGCGGGCGACGCCCGCCAATTCGGGCACGGTGTTGCGCTGAACGAAGGTTGCATCCGCCGCACGGCCCAGCGCGATCTCGTCGGCGACGTTGCGGAAGCGGCGCAGGCTGAGGCGGATGCCCAGCGCCACCAGCACCGCCAGCAAGGCGCCGACCAGATAGATCGCCGCAGCGATGCGGATTTCGCGCGTCTGCCAGTAGGGACGGCCGATCGACGTGTTGAGGAAATCCGAGGCGACGTGCGTGGTCGTCAGGATCCAGCAGTTGCCGCGGGCGCGGATAGGGATGATCGAGGTCAGCAGCTCGACCGTGCCGTCGGCACGGCTGTAGCGCATCTCGTCGGACGCGTTCCAGGTGCATGCTTCCGACAGGCGTTGCAGGATGCCGCGCTGACCGAGTTCCTCCAGTTCCGCCGTCACCGCCTCCGCCGCCAGCGGTGGCGCCGAAGCGACCAGGAAGAAGCGGCTCGCCGAACGGGCCGCCGGTGGCTGGAACATCAGCTTGAGCACGGTGCCGCTGCTCGCATACTTGGCGAGGTCGCGGTTGAGGTTCATCGGCTCCGACGGGTCGGTCTCGCGCAGCACCGGGGCGAGTGCCTCGGCGATCAGCGCGCTGCGGTCCTGGATGGCGCGCGTCACCAGGGCCTGCATCTGGCTATCGGCGCTCTCGAACTGCCCGTAGAGGACGATGGGCAGCGCCACGAACAGACCGATCAGCACCACCAGCTTCAGCGTGAGCGAGGCGGCGAGGCGGCGCAGCACCGGGAACTTAGTCCTTGCCCCAGCGGTAACCGAAGGACTGGTAGTTCTGGATCTCTGCGAACTCGGGATCGATGGCCCGGAACTTGTTGCGGATGCGCTTGATGCAGGAGCGGACGTTGGTTCGGTAGCCATTCTCACCGCTCCCCGCGATGAAGCCGACATAGTGCATGCAGTCGTAGACGGCGCGGTAGCTCACATAGCTGCCGACATGGGCGGCGAGCGTATGCACGATCTTGAACTCCGTCACCGTCAGGTTGAGGTCGGTATCGTCCCACAAGGCGCGGCTGACCGCGGGCTTCAGCAGCAGGCGGCCGCAATGGAAGTTGCCCTCGCCGTCCGCGGACATCGGCTTGTCGGTGCGGTCGGCGATCAGGCGCAGCCGGCGGGCCAGGATCGGCACGCCGCGCGACTTGTCGACGAAGTCGACGGCGCCGCGATCCAGCGCCAGCTGTTCGTAGTTGGGCTCGCTGTGTCCCGTCAGGAAAACCACCGGCAGGTTGATACCGGCGCGCTGCAGCCTGGGCAGCAGGTCGATGCCGGAGACGCGTGGCAGGGCCCAGTCGAGAACGATGATCTCGATGTCGCCGGCCGTCTCCAGGAACTCGACCAGGCCGGTGCCGTCGCGGAACGCGGCCACGTCGAAGCCGTAGTCCCCGAGCTCGCCGCTCGCGGCCTCGCGGAAATCATCATCGTCCTCCACGAAGGCGATGCGGACCCGCCGGCCATTCTCGACCTCAGCGTCCGGCTGGTATCCGGGATTGGAGCTGGGCCAGGCAGAGGCGTCGTCCTTCGTCTGTGTCGTCATCGCTCTTCACCTTGTACGCGAGGGTTCCGTACTGTTTGGTTTCGACATCCGGATAGAGCTGGATGTCGAGCGTGCACTTGCCGGTGCGGTAGCGCCACTGCTTGCCGGGAGGACGATCCTCCACGCTGGTCGGCGGTCCGAGCAGGGTGCGCAACTCGGACTCGCGATAGCCGGTCAGCACGGGCGCCGGTGCCTCGGCCGCCGTTGCAGGTGCGGCCGCAGTATCTGCCACTGCCGCTGCCGTTACCGGCTTCACGGGCCGTGACGCTGCAACCGGCTGTGGCGCGACCTTGCGCACGGGCGCTGCGGGAGGCGGCGGCTTCGGCGCGGTGAGGCTGGCGAAATCGTCGCGTGCCGCACGCATCACATCGCAGCCGGACAGGAGCAGTAGTCCCAGTCCGACGCCGAAGGTCCGTGTTGCCAAAGATCCGATCGTCATCCGCATCCAAGAAAGGCCTGATGACAGGCCTAATGAGGCCATGTGGCGGGTTTGCGGCACGATGCCGTGCCAAGAGAGCGCGATTCCCGCGAGAACGGCGCTTTCCATCCCTCAGGATTGCGGCGAGTCGTCACCCGGGGCAAGCACGATTTCGAGTAGGGACGCTGACGTCGTATGGAGAAAATATGAATATCAGCAAGGACATGACCACCTCGCCCGGGACGATTCGCCGTGTCGATTACACGCCGCCGCCGTTCCTGATCGAAACCGTCGACCTCGATGTCGAGCTTGGGAAGGAGACAACCAGCGTCGTCGCGCGATTGGCCGTACGACGCAATCCGGCGGCGGCATCGCAGCCTGCCGATATGGTCCTCGACGGCAAGAAGATGGAGCTGGTGTCGGTCCAACTCGACGGCAAGCCTGCGGTTCACGAGGTGACACCGGAGACGCTGACCCTCCGCAGTGTGCCCGACAGCTTCGCGCTCGAGATCACCACACGCCTGCGTCCACAGGACAATACCGAGCTGACCGGCCTCTACAAGTCGCGCGATCTCTTCTGCACGCAATGCGAGGCCGAGGGCTTCCGCCGCATCACCTATTTTCTCGACCGGCCCGACGTGATGGCGCGCTACACGACGCGCGTGGTCGCCGACCGGGCGCAGGCGCCGGTGCTTCTGTCCAACGGCAACCTGGTCGACAGTGGCGCGCTCGATGGCGGCCGGCACTTCGCCACCTGGGAAGATCCGTTCCCCAAGCCGTCCTATCTGTTCGCGCTGGTGGCGGGTCCACTCGAATGCCTCGAGGATCGATTCACGACGCGCTCCGGCCGCGAAGTGACCTTGCGCATCTTCGTGCGACCCGGCGATGTCGGGCGCTGCGGCCATGCGATGGAGTCGCTCAAGAAGTCGATGAAGTGGGACGAGGAGGTCTACGGCCTCGAATACGACCTCGACACGTTCATGATCGTCGCGATCGACGACTTCAACATGGGCGCGATGGAGAACAAGGGGCTGAACGTCTTCAATTCGAAGCTCGTGCTCGCCAACCCGGAGACCGCCACCGATCTCGACTATCACTCGATCGAAGCGGTCATCGCCCACGAGTACTTCCACAACTGGACCGGCAACCGCGTCACCTGCCGCGACTGGTTCCAGCTCTCGCTCAAGGAAGGGCTGACCGTCTTCCGCGACCAGCAATTCTCGGCCGACATGGGCTCGGCCGCCGATGCGCGAATCGACGATGTCCGCCGTCTGCGCGCCAGTCAGTTTCCGGAGGATGCCGGGCCCATGGCCCATCCCGTGCGGCCGGATTCGTACATCGAGATCAACAATTTCTACACCGCGACCGTCTATCAGAAGGGTGCCGAGGTGGTGCGGATGATGCACACGCTGCTGGGGCCGGAGCGCTATCGCAAGGGCATCGATCTCTACTTCGAGCGCCATGACGGCCAGGCCGTCACCTGCGACGACTTTGCGAATGCGATGGAAGATGCGTCGGGCGTTGACCTCACGCAGTTCCGCCTGTGGTACGCGCAGGCCGGTACGCCGGACGTCAGGGTTGAGGGCCGCTACGACGCGGTCGGCCGGCGCTACACGCTGACGGTCACGCAGAGCCTGCGGCCGACGCCCGGCCAACCCGGGAAGCAGCCGATGCACATCCCGCTGGTCGTCGGGCTGCTCGATGGCGCCGGTCGCGACCTGCCGCTGAAGCTTGCTGGCGAAACGGCGGCGGGCGGCACGACGCGCGTGCTCGACCTGCGCACGCCGCGCGACGTGTTCGTGTTCGAGGACGTGCCGGAGAAGCCGGTCGCTTCGCTTCTGCGCGGCTTCTCCGCGCCGGTGAAGCTCGACGCGCCGCGCGCGGACGACGAGCTGACCTTCCTGATGGCGCACGACACCGACCCGTTCGCGCGCTGGGAGGCTGGCCAGCAGCTCGGCGCCCGGCTGATCCTCGAGCTTGTCGAAGCGAGCAAGGCCGGCAGGACCATGGTCGTGCCGGACCATTTCGTCGAGGCGATCCGCCGCACGCTCGACGACCAGCGGCTCGACCGCTCCTTCATCGCCGACGCCGTCACGCTGCCCGGCCTCGCCTTCCTCGGCGAACTGATGCCGGAGATCGACATCGAAGGGCTGTGGGCGGCGCAGCAACGCGTTCGTTCGGTTCTGTCCGACCGGCTCGCCGACCGCTGGTCCTCCGTCTATGACGCGAACCATGCGACCGGTCCCTATCGCTTCACGCCCGGGGAGGTGGGACGCCGGCGCCTGCGCAGCACGGCGCTTTCATATCTTTCGGTCGACAACGGCGATGCGGCGCGGCAGCGGGCGGTCGCCTATTTCGAGAGCGCCGGCAACATGACGGAATCCATCGCGGGCCTGACCGTGCTGGCGGAACTGGGCGGCGCCGAAGGTGAGGCGGCGCTGGCGGCCTTCCATGAGCGTTGGAAGGGCGAGGCGCTGGTCCTCGACAAGTGGTTCGCGATCCAGGCGCGGACGCCGACGGCGGGAACGCTCGCCCGTGTGAAGGGTCTCGTCGACCATCCCTCATACGACCGCAGGAACCCCAACCGGGTCTATTCGCTGATCGGCGCCTTCGCGTCGGGCAATCCGGTCCAGTTCCATCAGGCCGGAGGCGCCGGCTATCGCTTCCTCGCCGACCAGGTCCTGGCCACCGACAGGCTCAACCCGCAGATCGCGGCCCGCCTGCTCGGCCCGCTCGGCTCCTGGCGCCGCTACGACAAGGACCGGCAGGATCTGATGAAGCGCGAACTCGAGCGCATCGTCGCGGAGCCCGGTCTGTCGCGCGACGTGTTCGAGATCGTATCCAAAAGTCTCGCCTGACATCTGCAGATTCTTTCACTGCAAATGCCACTTGAAAGATTGCCTCTTCGGTGCAATTATGAGGCGTGGGAAGTAAAGCGAGTTCCGGCCGGCGCGTGGGGCGCCGGCTCGGAAAACTTGGGGTCCAACAAATGGAAACGAGCACGAAATTCATTGTTTCGGGTGTGGTGGCTGTTGTCCTGTCGATTGCAGCTATTGCCTATGCACAGACAACCCGATCCCCTGAGTCGACGGGTCCTCTGGGCGGCCAACAATCTGCAGCGATTCCGCAGTCTTCGGTGATGCCGGGTGAAGCGACATGTGCGTCGCAGCATCTGGAGCAGCCTGGCCTGTCGACATCGGACCTGCTGTTGGACAGCTATGAGATCAAGGCGGCGGTTCCGGGCGGCGTCTGGCTGCAGAAGAAGAAGGATGTCTTCTACTGCAACTCCGGCGTCACGAGGGACGACGAGACGATGTGCTGGAAGATCCGCGCGCCGCTCCGGGGCCAGAACTGCACCGATGCCATCAGCCG
>CAIYWM010000901.1 GCA_903929895.1 uncultured Alphaproteobacteria bacterium | reverse complement strand
CTTCATCTACTTCGACACCGACACCCACACGATCGGACCGCAGCACGTGATCGCCAGCGGCTCCCTGCCGCCCGGCTTTCCGGCGGCCGAGGTCGACGGCGAGTTCTACTGGGACGGCGGCGTCGTCTCCAACACGCCGCTGCAATGGGTGCTCGATGCGCGGCCGCGCGCCGACACGCTCGCCTTCCAGATCGATCTCTGGAGCGCGCGAGGGGATCTGCCGCGCGACATGATCGAGGTCGATGTCCGCATGAAGGACATCCGCTACTCCAGCCGCACGCGCGCCGGCACCGACCAGTTCCGCCAGATGCAGGCGCTGCGCCGCGCCACCGCCAAGCTGCTGGCCGACATGCCGCCGGAACTGCGGCAGACGCCCGAGGCCGAACTCGTGGCGCAGGAGGCCGACAGCAAGGTCTACAACATCATCCACACGATCTATCGCGCGCAAAGGTACGAGGGAGCCTCGAAGGACTACGAGTTCTCGCGCCGCACGATGGAGGAGCACTGGCAGTCGGGCTACTCCGACATGACCCGCTCGCTCGAACATCCAGAAGTCCTGCAGCGTCCGGAGAGTCCGGACGGCGTGTTCACTTTCGACCTGGCCCTGCAGGGCCGCAAGGAGCCTCAGAAATGAAGATCGACGACGTCCGCAAGAATGCCTTCGCGATGCCGCTCAACAACCCGAGCTATCCGCGGCCGCCCTATAAATTCTACAATCGCGAGTTCGTCGTCATCACGTATCGCACCGATCCCGAGGTGCTGCGCGCGCTGGTGCCGGAGCCGCTCGAGGTCGTGGGCGACACGGTGAACTACGAGTTCATCCGCATGCCCGATTCGACGGGCTTCGGCGACTACACCGAGACCGGACAGGTGATCCCGGTGCGCTTCAAGGACAAGGACGGCCAGATGCAGGAAGGCGGCTACGTGCACGCCATGTATCTCGACGACAATTCGCCAATCGCCGGCGGCCGCGAGATCTGGGGTTTTCCCAAGAAGCTCGCCACGCCCAAGATCAAGCACGAGAACGAGACGCTGGTCTGCACGCTGCACTACGGCTCGGTGCTCTGCGTCAACGCCACCATGGGCTACAAGCACCGCGAGATCGACCATGCCCCGCTGATCAAGGCACTGGCCAAGCCCGCCTTCATGATCAAGATCGTGCCGCACGTCGACTGCACGCCCCGCATCTGCGAGCTGGTGCGCTACTACTGCGAGGACGTGACCTTGAAGGGCGCCTGGACCGGCCCGGCAGCCCTCCAGCTCTTCGATCATGCCATGTGCGACGTCTCACGCCTGCCGGTGCGAGAGGTCGTCTCTGCCAGCCACTATGTCACCGACCTGACGCTGGGCCTCGGTGAGGTGGTCTTCGACTATCTTGCAAAGTAACCGGCACAGAGAAGGATCAGCCATGTCGCGTTTCACGGGAAGAATTGCCATCGTCACCGGCGCCGCCTCGGGCATCGGCAAGGAAATCGCCCTGCGCCTCGCCGCCGAGGGCGGCACGCCGGTGATCGCCGACCTCAACCTCGATGCCGCGACCGCGACGGCCAACGAGATCAAGGCCAAGGGGGGCGATGCCTTCGCTGTTGCGATGAACGTCACCGACGAGGCGCAGGTCGAGAAGGGTGTCGCCGACACCATCGCCAAGTACGGCAAGATCGACATCCTGGTCAGCAATGCCGGCATCCAGATCGTGAAGCCGCTGGTCGACTTCCCCTTCGCCGACTGGAAGAAGCTGCTGTCGATCCATCTCGACGGCGCCTTCCTCACCACCAAGGCCTGCCTCAAGCACATGTACAAGGCCAAGTACGGCCGCGTGATCTACATGGGCTCGGTGCACTCCAAGGAAGCCTCCAAGCTCAAGGCGCCCTACGTGACCGCCAAGCACGGCCTGATCGGCCTCAGCAAGGTGCTGGCCAAGGAAGGCGCGGAATACAACGTGGCATCCAACGTCGTGTGCCCGGGCTTCGTGCGCACGCCGCTGGTCGAGAAGCAGATCCCCGAGCAGGCGGCCGAGCTGAAGATCACCGAGGCGGAGGTGATCAAGAACGTGATGCTCAAGGACACGATCGACGGCCAGTTCACCACGACCGACGACGTGGCCGACGCTGTCCTCTTCTATGCCGCGGCCAAGAGCACGGTACATAGCGGCCAGTCCGCCGTGGTCAGCCACGGCTGGTTCATGCAGTGAACGTGTTCGTGCAGTAGACCTGCCGAACTGTTGCCCGGCGGCCACGGTCGCCGGGCGAGTGCCGTCCGGTTCCCTGGGAACGGCAACTTAATCCACGCACCCCTCGTTGGTCAGGCGTGCGTCCGTCAGCCCCGGACGCGGTCACCCAACGAGGGATTATTTGAAAATGAAGAAGGCACTTCTCGCTGCTGCAGCATTGATGGCTGTTCCCATGGCCGCCAACGCTCAGTCGATGTGGAGTCCCGGCCCGTCCAACCCCGGTATCTACATCGGTGGTGAAGGCGGCCTGAACTGGCTGATGAACAGCAACAACTACAACATGGATCTCGGTTTCGCGGCCGGCGGCTTCGTCGGTTACGACTTCGTCGGTCCTCGCGTCGAGCTGGAAGGCGTGTTCCGGTCCAACAACGGCCGCGGCACTGCCAACTTCGGCAACGTCTTCAGCAACACCAGCGGCCGCATCGAGCAGCTCTCCATCATGGCCAACCTGCTCTACGACTTCATCCCGGGCGCGACGATCACCCCCTACATCGGCGCCGGCGCCGGCATCGCCTTCGCCGACACCTCGATCAACGGCTGCTCGATGTGCAGCACCCAGTTTGCCTACCAGGGCATCATCGGCCTGGGCTGGAACGTCGACCAGAACTTCCGCGTGAACCTCGACGGCCGCTACTACGGCACGACGAACCCGGGCGCTTACCAGAACAACAACATCACGACGATGTTGAGCGTGGCCTACAAGTTCGGCCAGCCGGCCGCAGCGCCGATGCCGGCCCCGGCCACGCCGGCCGTGGCGCCGCCGTCCTTCATGGTGTTCTTCGACTGGGATCGCGCGAACCTGAGCGACCAGGCGCTGACTACCATCCGCCAGGCCGCTTCGGCCTACAAGACGAAGGGCAACGCCCGCATCACGGCGACGGGTCACACCGACACGTCGGGCACCGAGGCCTACAACATGGCGCTGTCGCTGCGGCGCGCCAACGCCGTCAAGGACGCGCTGGTCCGCGAGGGTGTGCCGGCGACCAACATCGCCGTTCTCGGCCGCGGCGAGCAGGGCCTGTTGGTGCAGACCGGCCCGAACGTCCGCGAGCCGCAGAACCGCCGCGTCGAAATCGTCATCCAGTAGGACGATTCGTTCAATGCAAGCCAGCCGCACCGGCAACGAGCCGGTGCGGCGCGCGTTGGATGGACGCCGGACCTCACGGTCCGGCCCTCCGGTTGCGGCCTTCCAACCCCTCTCCCCGAGTGGCGTCGGCTGCGACCGGAGACCTTCTATCCCGGCCTCTCTTCCCTGAAATGCGCTCCAAACGCTACGGCGCGGCAATGTGCTGTGTCCGCTTGGTGATCGTCCCTCGCACGCGAATCCGTGTACGGAACCGCGCGGCATTGTCAGTCGTTCTCTCCCTAACAATTCACGCTCAGGAGACTCTCATGCTGAAGTTCACGAATATCGCGATCGTTGCGGCGCTCGGCTTGGGTGTCGCCGCCTGTGGAAACAATCCGACGGACCGCGCCCTGACCGGTGGCGCGATCGGTGCGGGTACGGGCGCGGTGGTCGGCTCGACGATGGGCTCCCCGGTGGCCGGCGCCGTTGTGGGCGGCCTCGGTGGAGCCGCGATCGGTGCTGCGACCACCCCGCGCAACGACTATGGCTACTACCGCTAATATCGCTCTCTGACGGATGCGGGGTGGGCACGACCGGGTGCCCACCCTTTTTCGTGTGCGGACGGCCGGAGCCAATGCGAAAATGATGCATGGCCCGTCTCTTTACGCGCAACATCGAGAACTTCACGTGCGAGCGCTGCGGCACGGAAGTCGAGGGGAATGGATTCACCAATCATTGCCCGGCCTGCCTTTGCAGCAAGCATGTCGACGAGAATCCCGGGGACCGCGCGGCGGACTGTGGCGGGCTGATGGAGCCGATCGCGGTGGAACAGGCGCGCGGCCGCTACATCATCGTGCACAGATGCCTGAAATGCGGCCAGGTGAAGCGCAACAAATCCTCACCCGATGACAGTTCACGCGCTCTGGTCGAGGTCGCCCGCCGGCGGGCTATGTCGTGAGGCTTCTCCTTTCGCCCCGCTCGTCGTCTCCGATCCCGGAACGGCAGCCGCCCATGGGCAGGATGCGAGCGGCGGGACGGTGGCCCCGATGGGGCGCTGGGCAATGCTGCGCGGGGTGTAAAGCGGTGGCCGTGACACGTTCCGCGAGCTGAGCTACCTAGGGCTGTGGGCTTGGGGAAGTCCTGGACATCTCGGGGGAGTGGGCTCTGAATCTTCTGCATCTGCTGGCCGTGTCCGCCATCGCGGCCTGCCTCTACGTGTCGCTGCCGGAATGGCAGGGCCGTTTGCGCTCGCGCAGCTTCCTGCTGGTGCCGCCGGTGCTGGCCTTCATCTGCGCCTACATCATGATGGGGTTCGTTGCGCCGGAACATCGCGAGCCGTGGCTGTTGCGCGCCGCGCTCGGGCTGGGGCTTGCGCTGGGCGTGCTCCGCGGCCTGTTCATCAAATCCGACATCGACGAGTTCGGCCTGGTGCGCCTGCCCGGCGCACGTGACGGGCTGCTCGTCACCCTGGTGATCACGGCGGCTATGGTCGCTGCGACCCTGGCGCCGCTCGTCATCGAGCAGGCGGTCGCGTGGGTGCCCTACGCGACCGGCCTCGCCGGTTTTGGCGCGACCTACCTGTCGGGTCGTGCCGTCGTCGTCTATCTGCGCACGCGCTCCTAGGCGGCACCATTAAGCTGCAAACGAGCGCAGCACCTTGCCGGGCCGCGAGGCCGGGTCGGCGCAGAAGCCCTTTTCGTCGGCAGTCTTCGCGCCGTTGATCCAGACGCCCTGCAGGCCGATCGCACCGGCGGTGAGGCGCGCAGCCCCGGCTGGCAGGTCGTGCGCACGACGCTTGGGACCGCGCGCCACGGTTTTCGGATCGAACAGCATCAGGTCGGCGGCGAGGCCCTCGCGCAGCAGACCGCGATCCTGGATGCCGAACAGCTTCGCCGGCTGACCGGTCAGGCGATGCACGGCCTGCGGCAGGTCGAGCACGCCAAGATCGCGGCTCCAATGGCCCATCAGGTGCAGGCCGAAGCCTGCGTCGCAGAAGAAGGTGAGATGCGCGCCGGCGTCGCTCAGCGAGATGTGGGTGTTGGGATCGGCCAGGATGCGGCCGACCGCCTTGTCGTCGTTGTGCAGGAGCTGCGCCACGAACATCGTGTCGAGGTTTTCCGACAAGGCGAAGTCGAGGATGAAGTCGAGCGGGTCCTTGCCGGCCTGCTTCGCGAGTTCGCCGAGGGTCGCGCCCTCCATGGCGCGATTCTCGGCGTTCGCCGTCTCGACGACGAACAGTTTGTCCCACTCGCCGTTGAACAGCAGCCGGCCTCTCTTTGCCTGCAGTTCCTCGCGCACCGAGGCGCGCCAGGACGGATCGCGATAGATTTTCGCAAGCTGGGCCGGTTCGTGCGCGGCCATCGCCGGCTTCCATGCCTCCATGCTCTCGAACAGGTAGGGGCTGTGGAAGGTGAAATCCATGCTGAGTGGGCAGCACGAGGTCTGCGCCACCAGCGTACGGCCGCGGGCGCGGGCCTCGTTCACCTGGTCGAGCGTGGTGAACGCGGCCTCGGGGTTGGTGTTGGAGTGGAACAGCGCGGCGATCACGACCGGGCGGTTGGCTTCGGCCGCGATCTCCTCAAGGTAGGGAATCGTGGTCG
>CAIYWM010000900.1 GCA_903929895.1 uncultured Alphaproteobacteria bacterium | reverse complement strand
TCGCACCAGTTCCGCGGGGCCTTGATGATCTCCTTCGGGAAGGCCGCCACCCCGGTGGGCACCTCAACCTGCCCCTGGGTGGCTTTGCCGAAGCTCTCCCAGTACAGCCGGGCCGAGGACGCCGCGGAGTTGGTCAGCCAGTACAGCATCACGTCGTCGAGCATCTCGTCTTTGGTGAGCGCGTTCTCCGGGTGGCCGTCGCAGTCGGTCCACGCCCAGAATTTCTCCACGATCCAGGCCAGTTGCCCGACAGGTGAATCGGCAAGGCCGTAACCCAGCGTCTGCGGGCGGGTGGACTGCTGCTTGGAGTAGCCGGAGTCCCATTTCTCGTAGTGGGAGAACGCCGCCAGGGCGGCCAGTTCCGCCGGCGTCGGGTCGTCCAGTGGCCCGGGTGGCACCGCGATCGGCATGTTGAGATGAATCGCAATGCAGCCCAATCCGTTTCGTCCGATCTGCGTCGTCACCGCCGCGCCCCAGTCCCCACCCTGGGCGCCGTAGCGGTCATAGCCCAGCTTCTTCATCAGGGTGTCCCAGGCCGCGGCGATGCGCTCGACGGTCCAGCCGTTCGATGTCGGTTTGCCGGAGAAGCCGTATCCGGGCAGGGCCGGGCATACGACGTGGAAGTCCTCGGCGAGGGGTTCGATCACCTTGCTGAATTCGGCGACCGATCCGGGCCAGCCGTGCGTCATGACCAGTGGCAGCGCGTCGGGTTTCGGGCTGCGCTGATGGATGAAGTGGATATCCAGTCCGTCGACCTCGGTGACGAACTGGTCGAAGCGGTTGAGGTGCTCCTCGCGAGACCGCCAGTCGTACTCGCCGGCCCAGTAGTCCGCGAGTTCGCGGACGTAGTCCAGTGGGATGCCCTGACTCCAGTCCTGGACACATTCGCGATCCGGCCAGCGGGTCCGGCCGAGCCGCTCCCGGAGATCGTCGAGATCTGCCTGCGGGACGGCGATGCGGAACGGACGAATCTCCTCCATGCGCTGATTATCGCCCCGGCCGCCGCTACCCTCGGTCCTCATGCGACTCGTTGTCGATTTGAACAGGTGTCAGGGCTATGCGCAGTGCGTTCCGCTGGCACCCGACGTGCTCAAACTGAACGGCGAGGAAGCGCTTGCGTACGACCCCAACCCGGACGAGTCGCAGCGTCAGCAGGTGCTGCGGGCGGTGGCGTCCTGCCCGGTGCAGGCAATCATCCTGGAACTGGACCCGCCGGCCGATCGGGACACCAAATGAGCAAGAAGCGATATTCCTTCGACAAGATCGTTCAGAAGTTCCGCGCCGAGGGCCGGATCGTCATCGTGGGCGCCTCCCTGGCCGGCCTGCGCGCAGCCGAAGCGTTGCGGGAGATGGGTTTTGGAGGGTCGTTGACGATCGTCGGCGACGAGCCGCACGAACCCTACGACCGCCCACCGCTGTCCAAAGCGGTGCTCAAGGGCTGGGTGCCGGCCGATCACACCAAACTGCCGCGCCTGCGGCGGGTGGACGCGGACTGGAAACTGGGCGTCGCCGCGGTGAGCCTGGACCGGATCAACCACGTGGTGAAACTGGCCAACGGTGAGGAGGTGGGCTACGACCGCCTGCTGATCGCCACCGGCACCCGGGCCCGGCCCTGGCCGAACCCGCACGAGGCCGCGTTGCGGGGCGTCTTCACGGT
>CAIYWM010000899.1 GCA_903929895.1 uncultured Alphaproteobacteria bacterium | reverse complement strand
GGAAAAGACATGTTGCCAAGCGACGACATTACGATCCGCGCTGCCTGCGGGGCCTGGCTGAGGCCGAACTCGACATTGTGTGACAGGAGACGCCGGATGCCGCCGAGCTTCTCCTTGAGCAGCATCACTTCGAGCTTGAACTTGATCTTGTACTTTCCGTCGATGTGCGGACGGACGTCGAGGGCCTGGGCCTTGGCCATGTCGTCGCTGCGATACTTGAAGACGATCTCGGGATCGCCGATCGGGAAGCCGTCCTCATACGCAATACGACGGCGCACGATGAAGCTGTTGTTGTAGAGATGGTATCCACCGGTATCGAGGAAGAGAACCTCGCGCACCTCGGGTCGCTGCTGGGACTTCGGGGTGTGCTGGTAGCCGACGCCGGTTGTCGCGGCGGCGCGCTGGACGAGGGCGGCGAACTCCTTGAACACGTGGGCCGAGGTGAAGCGATCGGGTTTGAGGATCAGCTTGCACTGCAGATACTGGATTTCGTCGCAGCGGCGGCCGTCGGCATAGGTGGTGGCCTGACGATCGGCGAGCCATTGCGCGATCTGCCCGTCATCCTGATGTGAATGCATTGTCTCTCCCTGTCGGTAGCGTAGCGCCTGCCTATGGCGCTGTCATCTGGGCCGATTGGGTTGCCTTGCCGTAGGTATCGACCTTGCCGTCGGTGAAGCAGACGTAATAGCGGTCGGACATCGACCAGGGCGTACGGCTCCAGAAATCCTTCAGCACGGTGTAGTAGGCGCAATCCTTGCCCGGCGAATGGGTCGATGCTTCCGGCGGCCCCATGACCGCTCGGACCTGCTCGCGATCCATTCCAGCCTGGAGGCGCTCGACACTGTCGCCGTGCACGCAGCCGGCCAGCAGGAGGGACGCAAGCAGACAGGGCAGATACTTCATGGCTTTCTCCTGTGATTAGTAGGGTTGGGCCTCGCCGCCAACAATTGTCGTGCAGGCACCTGACTGGCGCAATTCCGAACGATGCGGTACGTCCGCTGGATGCAGAACCACCCCAGATTTGTCGCGCCGGGCCTCCCGGCTTCGCTGAGCGGCGCCACCGCCGGCATGGCCGAGACTCCCATTTCCGAAGTGGCGATGACCGTGTTCGGGGACCCCGACGTGGTGCCGCTGTGGTTCGGCGAGAGCGATCTCGTGACGCCGGACTTCGTGCGCGACGCGGCGGCCAAAGGTCTGCAGGCGGGCGAGACGTTCTATACTTGGCAGCGTGGCATCCCCGAGCTGCGGGGCGCCCTGTCGGCCTATACCGAGCGGCTCTATCGCATCAAATGCCCGGTGGAGCGCCTCACGGTGACGACTGGCGGCATGCAGGCCATCCTGCTGACCTGCCAGCTCCTGCTGGATCCCGGCGACAACATCGTAATCGTCTCGCCGATCTGGCCGAACATCACCTCGGCGACCAAGCTGGTGGGGGGTGTCCCGAAGTACGTGGCACTCGACCGCACGCCGAACGGCGGCTGGACGCTCGACCTGCAGAAGGTCTTCGACGCCGTCGACGGCCGCACGCGTGCGATCTTCGTCAACTCGCCGGGCAATCCCACGGGCTGGACGATGTCGACCGAGGAGCAGGCAGCGCTGCTCGAGTTCGCGAGGAAGCGTGGCGTCTGGATCATGGCCGACGAGGTCTATGCCCGCCTGATCTACACGAAGCGGCCCGACGGCCGGCAGGTGGCGCCGTCCTTCCTCGAACTGGCCGGGCCGGACGATCCGGTCATCGTGCTCAACAGCTTCTCCAAGCCGTGGGCCATGACGGGCTGGCGCCTGGGCTGGCTGACCCATCCGGCGGCGTTGGGCGACCAGTTCGCCAAGCTGGTCCAGATCAACACCTCGGGCGTTCCGGCCTTCCTGCAGAAGGGCGCCGTGGCCGCGCTGGAGCAGGGGGACGATTTCGTCCACGAGATGGTCGAGCGCTGCCGCGCCGGCGGCGAACTGGTGTTCCAGCGGCTCTCCGCGCTGCCCAAGGTGAAGATCGCGCGGCCGGACGCTGCGTTCTACGCCTTCTTCTCGGTCGAGGGCGTCAGCGACACGCTGGCCTTCTGCAAGACGATGGCGAAGCAGTACAAGGTCGGCCTGGCGCCCGGCGAGGCGTTCGGGCCGGGCGGGCAGGGCAATGTGCGCCTGTGCTTCGCGTCGAGCGCGGCGCGGCTGAGCAAGGGCCTCGATCGCATCGAAGCGGCGGTCAAGGCGTTGTGATGCCGGCATGCCCGCACCTCCCTCCATCGTGGTCCAGCACCTGCGCAAGGTGTATGGCGAGATCGTCGCGGTCGATGACCTGAGCTTCTCGGCACCGCGGGGTGCGGTGCTGGGGCTGCTCGGCGGCAACGGCGCGGGCAAGACCACCACAATCGCCATGTTGCTTGGGCTGCTGGAGCCGACGGCCGGCAGCATCGAGATCCTCGGCATCGACATGCTGCGG
>CAIYWM010000898.1 GCA_903929895.1 uncultured Alphaproteobacteria bacterium | reverse complement strand
ATAGGGCAGCGCCTCATACTGGGCGCGAACACTGTCCAACGGCGAGGAAACGGTCATCAGGGCCTTGTTTGACGGCAAGCTGGGCGCTACCGGAGGGATGGCAACGCCTGCCAATCATTTCTGCAACAAATCGAAGGGCCATGAAAGGCTATTTCGGCATCGGCATCGAGGGTCCGAGCAAGTCGATGAACGTCGGCACCCTGTTCCGGACGGCCCATGCGTTCGGCGCCTCGTTCGTCTTCACCCTGCGGGCCCAGTACGACGCGCGGGCCGGCGCTCTCGCGGACACGTCGGACACGCCCCTGTCGGTGCCGACCTACCGGTTTGCCGACCTGGAGAGCTTCCGCCTGCCGCTGGGCTGCCGGCTGGTCGGCATCGAGATCACCGACGATGCCATCGAGCTGCCCAGCTTCCGGCATCCGCGCCAGTGCGCCTATATCCTGGGCTCCGAGCGCGAAGGCCTGTCGCCCGAGGTTCAGTCGACCTGCGACTATGTCGTGAAGATCCCGACCCGGTTCTCGGTCAACCTGGGCACCGCCGGGGCGCTGGTGATGTACGACCGGCTGATCAGCCTCGGACGCCACGCGCCGCGGCCGGTCGGCGAGGGCGCTCCCACCGAGGCGCTGGAACTGCCGGTGTTCGGCGAGCCGCTCTACAAGCGCAAGGAGCGGCGGCGGCTGCGGCAAAAAGAGCAATCAAAACAATAGATTGGCTTGGCGCGGTTGCGCAGACCGAGTGCGACGACTATCTCGGGCGCTCCATGTCCGTTCTGCCCACCGAACCGCTGCAGATCCTCGAGCCCGGCGCCCCCGCGCACGGCCGCAACGACCTGCGCCGCAACCTGATCGGCCTGTCGCGCGACGGGCTCAAGGCAGCGCTGGCCGAGGCCGGGCTGGAGCCGTTCCGCGCCGCCCAGATCTGGCAGTGGATCTACTGGCACGGCGTCACCGACTTCGGGCGCATGACCAACATCGCCAAGAAGGCGCGCGACCGGCTGGCCGACCAGTTCGTGATCGAGCGGCCCTCGATCGTGACCGAGCAGCGCTCGGTCGATGGCACGCGCAAATGGCTGCTGCGCTTCGCCGACGGCAACGAGGCCGAGACGGTCAACATCCCGGAGACCGATCGCGGCTCGGTCTGCGTGTCGAGCCAGGTCGGCTGCACGCTCACCTGCACCTTCTGCCACACCGGCACCCAGCCGCTGGTGCGCAACCTGACACCCGACGAGATCGTGGGCCAGTTCATGGTGGCGCGCGACAGCTACGGCGAATGGCCGACGCCGACCGCCGATGCCCAGCGCATGCTCAGCAACATCGTCATGATGGGCATGGGCGAGCCGCTCTACAATTTCGACAACGTGGTCACGGCGCTCAAGATCGTCATGGACGACCAGGGCATCGCGCTCAGCCGCCGCCGCATCACCCTCTCGACCTCCGGCGTCGTGCCGATGATCGCCAAGGTGGGCGAGGCGCTGGACGTCAATCTCGCGGTGTCGCTGCACGCCGTCAGCGACGATGTGCGCGACACGCTGGTGCCGATCAACAGGAAGTGGCCGATCGCCGAGCTGCTGAAGGCCTGCGCCGACTATCCCGGCGCGCGCAACAGCCGCCGCATCACCTTCGAGTACGCGATGCTGAAGGGCGTCAACGACAGCGACGCCGATGCGCGCGAGCTGGTGCGCATCCTGACGCCGATCCACGCCAAGGTGAACCTGATCCCGTTCAATCCCTGGCCGGGCGCGCCCTACGAGTGCAGCTCCAACAACCGCATTCATCGCTTCGCCGAGATCGTGAACGATGGCGGCCTCAGCGCCCCCGTGCGCACGCCGCGCGGCCGAGACATCTCCGCCGCCTGCGGCCAGCTCAAGAGCGCCAGCCTGCGCCAGCGCGGCGTGAAGGTCGCGCTTTAGAGATCCGCACCACCTCATCCTGAGAGTCTGGCCGGAAATGAATTGAATCGATTCAAGCACTTACCTCATCCTGAGGAGCGCCGCGAAGCGGCGCGTCTCGAAGGATGGGCAACAGGCAAGGTGCGCGTTCCCACCCTTCGAGACGCATCGCTGCGCGATGCTCCT
>CAIYWM010000897.1 GCA_903929895.1 uncultured Alphaproteobacteria bacterium | reverse complement strand
TCAAGCACGCCGGGATAGGCCGCGACCACGGCCTCGACCTCATTGGGATAGACGTTGAAGCCCGAGACCAGGATCATGTCCTTCTTGCGATCCACGATCCGGGTGTAGCCGCGCTCATCCATGATCCCGATGTCACCAGACTTGAAGAAGCCGTCCGGTGTCATGACCTTCGAGGTCTCTTCGGGCTGCTGCCAGTAGTCCCGCATGACCTGCGGGCCGCGGATCGCGATCTCTCCCGCCTGACCGATCGGGACCTCTTTGCCGCCGTCGTCGAGGATGCGGATTTCGACGTTGGGCAACGGCAGCCCGATCGTTCCCGTATAGACCTCCGAGTCGGTGGGGTTGCAGGTGACACCGGCCGAGGTCTCGCTGAGGCCATAGCCCTCACAGATCGGACAGCCGGTGATGGCCAGCCACTTCTTCGCGACCGCCTCCTGAACCGCCATGCCGCCGCCGTTGGAGATGACCAGCTCCGAGAAGTCCAGCTTGGCGAACGCCGGATTGTTGGCAAGTCCGTTGAACAGCGTGTTCACCGCCGGGAACACGTTGATCCTGTACTTGGCCAGATCCTTGATCGTGCCGGCCATGTCGCGCGGATTGGAGATCAGGACGTTCAGTGCGCCGGTGCGCAGCCCCAGCAGGCCGCAGGTCACGAAGGCGAACACATGATAGAGCGGCAGGGCGCAGGCGATCGTGAGCTGGCCGGAGATCTTCCGGCGGTTCAGGCCTGGCTGCATCCAGGCTTCCGACGCCAGCAGGTTCGCGACCAGGGTGCGATGAAGCAGCGTGGCGCCCTTCGAGACGCCGGTCGTGCCGCCCGTGTACTGGAGAACCGCGACATCCTCAGGACCGAGTTGCGGCTTCACCAACGTCATGCTGCGGCCTGCGCTCACCGCGTCGTTGAACTTCACATGGCCCGGCAGCGACCAGGCCGGCACCATCTTGCGCATGGTGCGCACGACGAAGTTGACGATCAGGCCCTTGGGGAAGCCCAGCAGGTCGCCCATCGAGGCGACCACGACGTGCTTGATGCCTGTGTGCCCCAGGACGCGCTGCAAGGTCGTCGCGAAGTTCTCGAGGATGATGATGGCTTCAGCACCCGAGTCCTTCAGCTGGTGCTCGAGTTCGCGGGCGGTGTAGAGCGGATTGACGTTGACCGCGATGAAGCCCGCCCGCAGCACCGCGGCGACGGCCACCGGATATTGCAGGACATTCGGCATCATGATCGCGACGCGGGCGCCGCGCTTCAGACCGCGTCCCTGCAGCCACGCGCCGAGCGCCATGGACAGCGAGTCCACCTCGCCAAAGGTCAGCGCCTTGTCCATGCTGACATAGGCGCGGCTGTCGCGATGCCTGGAGAAGCTCTCCTCGAAGAGAGACACGACGCTGGGGTAGGCCGCCGGATCGATGTCTGCCGGCACGCCCGGCGGATAACTCTTGAGCCAGAACCGGTCCACGACGTCTCTCCCAGAACCTCTCGGGCGCCCGTGAGATGGTGCGCTCGCTTTCGCGCCGCACCACCTCCGGTTGCTCTCTTTCGTGTTACGACTTCTTGTCGACCGAAGTGCGGATTTCCTCGTAGGACTCCTTCATCCGGTCCTGAACGATCTTGAAGGCCTCGGCGCTCGACTTCTGGACCAGTTCGGCGATGTCCTTGGTGTTGGCGATCGCCGCTTCCATTGCCTTCTTGGCGAACTCGGCCTGCTTGGCCATCACGTCCTGGGGATTTCCGCCCGGCTTGTAGGATTGCGCCATCTCGGCCATGTCCTTCATGGCGGCCTCGAAGATTTCCTTCTGCTTGTTGGCGATCCCGCTCGCCCCTTCTGCCATCGCCTGCCACGACTTCGTCATGGCTTCCAGGTTCTTCTGATGGTGCTCCATGATCTTCGTCATGTCGAAAGGCTGCACCTTGAGCTGCTCGCCGAATTTCTTGAACATGTCGGTGAAGTTCTGCGCTGGATCGGCCATCCGAACCTCCTGTGGTTACAGATGCAGCTTCAACCCCTGCTCCAGCGCGTGCAAGGCTAAACCGGCCAGCCCGCCGATCATCGCGCCGTTGAACCGGATATATTGCAGGTCGCGTCCGACCGTCAGCTCGATGCGGCCGATCAGCACATCGATGTCCCAGGATTTCACCTGATCGGCAATGAAGCGGCCGACGCCGCTCTTTTGAGTCTGCACGAAATCCGCAAGGAGTCGCACCATGCCGCGGTTGATCTCGGCGCGGATTGCGGGATCGCTCGCCAGCTGGCTGCCGACATCGACCAGCATCCCTTCGAGGTGCCGGCGAACCTGGCTGTCCTCGGCGCGCGCGTCCTGTTCGAGGAAGGACCGCACACTTTCCCAGGCGCCCTCCGCCAGGGTTGCGATCTCCGGTCGCGCCAACAGGTCGCGTTTGAGCCGTTCGGCACGGCCGGCGAAGGCTTCGGATGTGCGCAGACGCTCGATGAAAGTCGCAACGAAGCTGTCGAATTCCCGCCGCAACGGATGGTCCGCATCACCGCGCGCATCCTTGATGAAAGCCGTGGTCGAGGCGACGATCTTGCGCAGCAGGTAGGCATCGGCGCGGTAGAGATTGAAAAGCGCC
>CAIYWM010000896.1 GCA_903929895.1 uncultured Alphaproteobacteria bacterium | reverse complement strand
GGAGATCACCATCATGATCTTGCGCTCTTCGGGGCGCGGCAGCAGGCGGCTGTGCGCCCACAGGAGCGCCTCGCCGTCGATGTTCTCCTTGAGGATGCCCTCGCGCAGCATGAGGCCGAGGTTCTTGCGGGCGCGGCGCCACGGTGCATCGGCTGGCTTGTAGACGATGTGGCGCAGGTCGTTCAGGCGGCCGGGATTTCCCGGCTTGCCGGCGGCGAGCCACTGCTCGCGGCTCTGGCCGCCCTTCCAGGCGCGTGTCGTGAAGCCCAGGATCTCGACCTTCACGCCGCAGCGCTCGAGCGTGCGGGCGAGGATGTCGGCGCTCATCGCCGCCACCGTGATGGGCCGGCCGCGCATCGAGCCCGAATTGTCGATCAGCAGCGACACGACGGTGTCGCGGAAGTTGGTGTCGCGCTCGGTCTTGAACGACAACGCGTGCATCGGGTTGGTGACGACGCGCGTGAGGCGCGCGGCATCGAGGATGCCCTCGTCGAGATCGAACTCCCAGGCGCGGTTCTGCTGCGCCATCAGGCGGCGCTGCAGGCGGTTGGCGAGCTTGCCGATGACGCCCTGCAGATGCGCCAGCTGCTGGTCGAGGTGATTGCGCAGGCGGCCCAGTTCCTCGGCGTCGCACAGCGCGTCGGCCTCGACGATCTCGTCGAACTTGTTGGAATAGGCGTGATACTGCTGGCCGGCCGGCTCGTTGCTGAGCGCACCCGGCGGCAGCCACGGACGCTCGGCGCGGCCCGGCTCCTCCTCGTCGCCCGAGCCCATCTGCATCTCGGTCTGGGCCTGGTCGGCGGCGGTCTCGGAGGCGTCGTCCTGCTCGGACGCGTCCTCGCTCTCCTCGCCCTGGGCGCCGTAGCCCTGGGTCTCGCTCGAATCGCTCTGGTCGTCGCCGGTCTCGTTCGACTGACCGTCGGCGTTCTCCTGGTCCTGCGAATCCTCGTTGTCGTCGTCCTGCAGCTCGGCCGTCTCGTCGCCCAGCTTGAGGTCGCGGATGAGCTGGCGGGCGGCGCGGGCAAAGGCTTCCTGGTTGGTGAGCGAATCGCGCAGCTTCTGGAAGTCACGGCCGGCGGCGCTTTCGATGTCGGCGCGCCACATGTCGACCATCGCCTTGGCCGATTCGGGCGGCTCGGCGCCGAGCAGCTGCTCGCGGGCGATCAGGCCGATCACGTCGGCGATCGGCGCGTCTTCCTTGGTCTTGATACGGGCATGGCCGCGCTGGTCGGAGCGCTGGCGCCACAGGGCGGAGAGGTTGTCGGCGACGCCGACCATCTTGCGGGCGCCCAGCGCCTCGACGCGGACCTGCTCGACCGCCTCGAAGATCGCGCGCGCCGCCTCGCCGCGCGGGACCCGGCGCAGGTGGGTCTTGCGGTCGTGGTGGCGCAGCTTCAGCGCCATCGAGTCGGCCTCGCCGCGGACGCGGCTCACATCCTCGACCGGCAGATCGCGCGCCGGCACGGTGATGCGGGCTTCCTGGCCCAGCAGCGAACCGCCGTCGGGTACGAAGGCGACGTTCACTTCCTTGCGCGACACCGCCCGCATCGTGGTGGCGGTGACGCGACGAAACTCCTCGAGGGGAGTGGAGTCCTTGGCCATGAGGCCCTCGCTGCTTACTGCTTAGTGCGTCTTGCCGCCCTTGCCGCTGGACGCCGGCAATTCCTTGCCGAAGCAGCGCTGATAGTCTTCGGCGAGCGTGCTGCGCTCGACCTCGTCGCACTTGTTCAGGAAGGTGAGACGGAAGGCAAAGCCCACGTCGCCCCCGAAGATGCGCGCATTCTCGGCCCAGGTGATCACCGTACGCGGCGACATGACGGTCGAGATGTCGCCGGCGATGAAGCCCGCGCGGGTCAGCTCGGCCAGGGCCACCATGGCGGCGATGGTCTTGCGGCCTTCGTCGCTGTTGTAGTGCGGCGTCTTGGCGGCGACGATGTTCACTTCCTGCTCGTGCGGCAGGTAGTTCAGCGTCGTCACGATCGACCAGCGGTCCATCTGACCCTGGTTGATCTGCTGCGTGCCGTGATAGAGGCCCGTCGTGTCGCCGAGACCGACCGTGTTGGCGGTCGAGAACAGGCGGAACGCCGGATGCGGATGGATGACCTTGTTCTGGTCGAGCAGCGTGAGCTTGCCGTCGACCTCGAGCACGCGCTGGATCACGAACATCACGTCGGCGCGGCCGGCGTCATACTCGTCGAACACCAGGGCCGTCGGGTTCTGCAGCGCCCACGGCAGGATGCCTTCACGGAACTCGGTAACCTGCTTGCCGTCGCGCAGGACGATCGCATCCTTGCCGATCAGGTCGATGCGGGAGATGTGGCTGTCGAGGTTGACGCGGAGGCAGGGCCAGTTGAGGCGCGAGGCGACCTGCTCGATATGGGTCGACTTGCCGGTGCCGTGATAGCCCTGGACCATGACGCGGCGGTTATGGGCAAAGCCCGCCAGGATCGCCAGGGTGGTGTCCTGGTCGAACAGAT
>CAIYWM010000895.1 GCA_903929895.1 uncultured Alphaproteobacteria bacterium | reverse complement strand
TCCTCGAACTCGCCGCGGAACTTCGCGCCCGCGACCATCGCGCCGAGGTCGAGCGACAGCAGCTTCCTGTCCTTCAGCGATTCCGGGACGTCGCCGTTGACGATGCGCAGCGCGAGGCCCTCGACGATCGCCGTCTTGCCGACGCCGGGTTCGCCGATCAGCACCGGATTGTTCTTGGTGCGGCGGCTCAGCACCTGGATGGTGCGGCGGATTTCCTCGTCACGGCCGATCACCGGGTCGAGCTTGCCGTCACGGGCGGCCTGGGTGAGGTCGCGGGCGTACTTCTTAAGCGCGTCGTAGCTGTTCTCGGCCGACGCCGAGTCGGCTGTACGACCCTTGCGCAGCTCCTGCACAGCCTTTTCGAGGGCCTGAGGCTTCACGCCACCCTTGGCCAACGCGTCGGCAGCCTCGGTGCCCTTGGCGAGCACCAGCGCGACCAGCATGCGCTCGACCGTGACGAACGAATCGCCGGCCTTCTCGGCGATCGCCTCAGCCTGTTCGAACAGGCGCGCGGTCTCTGGCGCCATGTAGATCTGGCCGGCGCCCTGGCCTTCGACCTTGGGCTGCTTGGCGAGGTTGGCTTCCACGGCGCGGTAGACCGCCCGCGAATCGCCGCCCGCCGAGCCGATCAGGTTGGCCGCGAGGCCTTCCGGGTCGTCGAGCAGGACCTTCAGAATGTGGTCGGGGATCAGTCGCTGGTGGCCCTCACGGAGCGCCAGCATCTGCGCGCTCTGCAGGAAGCCCCGCATGCGCTCGGTGTATTTTTCCTGGTTCATTACTCAACCCTTTCCTTTACGCCCCCGTCGAGCGGCGGGCGGAAGAGCGGACCCTCCGAAGAAGCGTCCTGAGGGCGATATGGTGTCGGAACGGCAGGCTGCAAGCCCCTACCCGGCGTGCGACTTTCACCTGTCTTGGACCTGGGCTAAGACCTCCGCTCAATCGCGACGGGGGGAGTGCTGAATGTCAGGCGGACACGGACACATCGACAGCTCGAACAAAAGAATCGCCCTGCTGGTGGCCATCCTCGCCGCCTTGCTGGCGGTGTCGGAAATGGGTGGCAAGAGCTCTCAGACGAACGGCCTGTCGAGCCATATCGACGCCTCCAACCTGTGGTCTTTCTTTCAGGCCAAGACCGTCCGGCAGACCACCCTGCGCACCGCCGCGGAAGAAGCCGAAGCCACCTACAAGGATGGTCCGGCGCCCATGCCGCCCGCGCTCAAGGCGCAGGCCGACCGGTGGCGCCAGACGGCGCAGCGCTACGACACCGAACCCGAGACGGGCGAAGGCCGCAAGGAGCTGGCCGCCCGAGCCAAGGCCAAGGAAGAGCATCGCGACCGATCGATGGCCGCCTATCACATGTTCGAATATGGCTCGGCCTGCTTCCAGCTCGCCATTGTGCTGGCCGGCGCGGCCGCCCTCACCTCGGTGATCTGGCTGACCTTCCTGTCGGTCGGGCTCGGAGTCGTGGGCTTCGGCTTCACCGTCCTGGCCTTCGTCGCGCCGACGCTGATCCACCTCTAGCTCCAACGAAAACGCCCGCAGACGATTGTCTGCGGGCGATTTCAGGAAGATGCCGTAGGGCTGGCCGATCAGGCGCGTCGGCCACCGGTCGCTGGGACGAATTCCGGTACCTCGGGCTGCTCCTCGACCGCGGGATCGTTGTCGCCCGGCGCCGTGCGCCCATTCTGGAGAAACGCCACGCCGTTGAGACCGGGCTCCGCCTCATCCTGGTCGCGATCACGGTCACGGTCGCGGTCGCGGTCGCGGTCGCGATTGTCATTCTGCCGACGATCGTTCTGGCGAGAGCTGCCGCTCTGGCGATGTTCGCCCTGGCGATTGTCCGGTGAGCGCGGCTCGGATGAGCGCGGCTCGGATGAGCGCGGCTCGGGTGAGCGTTGTTCGGAGGAGCGTTGTTCGGAGGAGCGCTGTTCGGAATAACCCTGCTCGCCCCGCTCGCCGGACTGGGAATCGCTGCCCCCGTCACCGGACTGCGGCCCGCCCTGCCCCTGCTGCGGCTGGCCGGTCTGCTGACCCTGCTGCCCCGGCTGCTGGCCGTCTTCGCCACCCTCGCCCCAGTTGTTGCGCGGGACGAAGCCGCCCATGGACTGGATCACGCGGAAGTAATGGTCGGCGTACTGGAAATAGGCTTCGGCGAGGATACGATCGCCGGAGGAGGCCGCTTCGCGGGCCAGCGACTGGTACTTGTCGAAGACCTGGTGGGCATTGCCGCGGACCCGGACGTCGGGACCGCTGCTATCGAAAATCTGGTTTCGATTGGGGGCGCGGCTGGAGCTGTGATGCTGGGGCTTGTGATGGTGATTGTTGCCACCACCGCCGCCGCCGCCACCACTGCGACCGCCGCGCGACCGCTGACGATTGTTTGGTCTCATTAACCTAGGGCCAGTTACACGCCGGACGGAAGTTGTTGTTAATTCCCCCCTGCCCTACCCGGGCGCCGTCACGGCTGAATTCAGGGGTTTGGTGTCCGCCGCCAAAGACCGGTCGGACCAGTTCCCCCCAAGGGGTGACAGGAAACTAGTCTCATTCCTGCCGATTGCCAACCTATTAATGCTGGGCCGGCACAACCCGCTCGATCCCGCCGAGATCCTTGCGAGGCGGCCGGGGCGCAAGGCCCGCTGAGGCGAAAAGGGACGCGACTTCAGGGGCTTGCCCTTCTCCCACCTCGACGATGGCCCAACCGCCCGGAACGACCAGAACCGGCGCCGCCGCCGCGATGATTCGATACGCCGTAAGCCCGTCGGCACCGCCGTCGAGAGCGAGCCTCGGCTCGTGCGTGGCCACTTCCGGCATCAACCCTTCCACCGCGGCGCTCTCGATGTAGGGTGGATTCGAGACCAGCAGGTCGAAAGGCCCCTCCAACTGGTCCGTCCAGCCGGTCTGTCGCCAGTCACCCGTCGACAGGCGCGCACGCTGTGCCACGCCGAGTGCCTCGGCGTTGGCCTGGGCGATGGCGAGCGCCGCCTCCGAGGCATCGATCCCGACGCCGGACGCCTGCGGATACTCCCGCAGCAGGGTGAGCAGCAGACAGCCCGATCCGAGACCGAGGTCGAGAATCCGCAGCTTCCGGCTACGGTCGGGCAGCAGGTCGAGCACCGTCTCGATCACCGTCTCGCTGTCGGGCCGTGGAATGAGGACCGCCGGCGAGACCTTGAACGGCAGGCCCCAGAATTCGCGCTCGCCCAGGATGTAGGCCATCGGCTCGCGCCGCACCCGCCGCGCCGTGAGCTCGCGCAGCGTCGCGGCCGCGGCGACAGGCGCAGCATCGGGTCCGCGGGAAATCAGCTGCTCGATCGTCAGCCCGGTCGCGTGACTGAGCAGCAGGCGGGCCTCGAAGCGCACATTGTCGATCCCGGCCGCCGTCAGGGCGACGGCCGTGTCACGCAGGAGCGCGTCGTAGGAGGCGCCCTCCGCCACCTCTAGGCCGCGAGCTCCGCCAGCCGCGACGCCTCGTCATCGGCCGTCAGGGCATCGACGATCGCGTCCAGCCCGCGCCCGTCCAGCACTTCGGCGAGGTTGTAGAGGGTGAGGTTGATCCGGTGATCGGTGACCCGGCTCTGCGGGAAGTTGTAGGTGCGGATGCGTTCGCTGCGGTCGCCGCTGCCGACCTGGCCCTTGCGATCGGCCGAGCGCAGATCGTCGAGACGCTGGCGCTCGGCGTCGTAGAGACGGGCGCGCAGGATCTTCATCGCCTTGGCGCGGTTCTTGTGCTGGCTCTTCTCGTCCTGCTGGCTGACCACCACGCCGGTCGGAATGTGGGTGATGCGCACCGCCGAATCGGTCGTGTTGACGGACTGGCCGCCCGGCCCCGAGGCCCGGAACACGTCGATGCGCAGGTCCTTCTCGTCGATCTTGATGTCGACCTCCTCGGCCTCCGGCAGCACCGCCACCGTCGCGGCCGAAGTGTGGATGCGACCCTGGGCCTCGGTCGCCGGGACGCGCTGCACGCGATGCACGCCGGATTCGAATTACAGACGCGCGAAGACGTTGCGCCCGGTCACCGTGGCGATCGCCTCGCGGTAGCCGCCGATCCCGGTGTCCGACAGTTCCATAACCTCGAACTTCCAGCCCTTCTCCGCCGCATAGCGTTGGTACATGCGGAACAGGTCGGCCGCGAACAGCGCTGCCTCATCGCCGCCGGTGCCGGCGCGGATTTCGAGGATCGCATTCTTTTCGTCGGCTGCGTCCTTGGGCAGGAGCATGCGCTTCACGGTGCGTTCCAGCTCCGGCAGGCGCTTGCGCAGTTCCTCCGCCTCTTCCTCGGCCATCGCCTTCATGTCGGGATCGGTGGCCATCGCCTCCGCATCCTTCAATTCGCGCTCGGCCTTGTGCCACTCGTTCACCGCCTCGACCAGCGGGCCGAGGTCGGCATATTCCTTCGAGGCCGCGACGAACTTCTGCGAATCGAGCGTGCCGGCGGACAACGCCGCCTGCAGCTCGGCATGGCGCGTCACGATCTGGTTGAGTTTCAGCAACAGTGACATGTCAGACCTTCAGCGCTTCCGCGAGACCCTCGAAGGGCACTTCGCGCTGGGTACCGCTGTCGAGGTCCTTGAGCTGGGCGACGCCCTTGGCCAGCTCGTCGTCGCCGATGATCAGCGCGGCGCGGGCATTGAGCTTGTTGGCTCTCTGCATGCGCCGCTTCATGTTGCCGCGATAGTCCTGCTCGACCACGATGCCCTGCTTGCGCAGGGTGCGTGCGATGCCGAGCGCTTTGGCCTCGGCGGCAGCGCCCAGCGGCGCGATGACGACGGGCCGCGGCAGGGGCCTGGGCTCGTCGGCCAGCATCATCAGCCGCTCGATGCCGCCCGCCCAGCCGATGCCGGCGGTCGGCGGGCCGCCCAGCTCGGCGATCAGCCCGTCATAGCGGCCGCCGCCCAGCACGGTGCCCTGGGCGCCGAGATGGGTCG
>CAIYWM010000894.1 GCA_903929895.1 uncultured Alphaproteobacteria bacterium | reverse complement strand
TGCTCGGCGCGCTTGCGCAGGAGGTGCGCGGCGCCCATCAGCGCGGCCGTCAGCACGATCGTGAGTGTGGAGACGGCGGCAATGGTCGGATCGATCTGGAACCGCAGATCGTCCCACATGCGGCGCGGCAGGGTGACCGCGCCGGTTCCGGAGATGAACAGCGCCACGATCAGCTCGTCGAACGAGGTGATGAAGGCGAACAGCGCGCCCACCAGCACGCCGGGCTGGATCAGCGGCAAGGTCACCTGGAAGAAGGTGGCGCCGGGTGACGCGCCGAGGCTGAGGGCGGCCTGTTCCAGCCGCGGGTCGATGCCCGAGAGGCTCGCCGTCACGCTGGTGACGACGAAGGGCACCGCGAGACAGGTGTGCGCCAGCACCATCGCGATGGGCGTGCCGACCAGGCCGTAGCGCGAATAGGCATAGTAGATGCCGATCGCCACGACGATGCCGGGCACGATCAGCGGCGACAGGATCAGGCCGGCTGCGACGACGCGCAGTGCCTTGGGCAGGCGCGCAATGCCGAGGGCCGCCAGGGTGCCGAGGAAGGTCGCCAGCACGACGACGGCGCAGGCCACCCAGATGCTGACCCAGGTCGGCTTCAGCCAGTCGGGATTGCTGAAATAGGCCTCGTACCAGCGCAGGCCGAAGGCGGGCGGCGGAAAGGTGAGATAGGTCGCCGAAGAGAAGGAGACGATCGCCACCACGACGATGGGAAACGCCAGGAAGAACAGGATCAGGCCGACGACGCTTGCCGGAAGGATGCGCATCAGCCTCATCGCATGCTCGTCTTGAAGGCATTGCCGACGCCGGGAAGCTTGCGCGCCACGGCGAGGATGGCGAGTGCCGTCGCCAGCAGGACCGCCGACAGGGTTGCGGCATAGGCCCAGTTGAGCTGGTCGACCTGCTGGGCAATCAGCATCGACAGGGTGATGTCGCGCGGCCCGCCGACCATGGCCGGGGTGATGTAGAAGCCGAGCGCGAGCACGAAGGTGAGAAGGGTGCCCGCCGCCACGCCCGACATGGAAAGCGGCAGGATGACCTGACGGAAGGTCATGAACGGTGTCGCGCCGAGGCCGGAGGCGGCGCGGATCAGCGACGGATCGATCTGCCGCAGCGCGTTGGCGATGGGCAGGATCATGTAGGGCAGCAGGATGTGGATCATCGCGATCTGCGTCGCGAGCGGCGTGTTCAGGATGCGGATCGGACGGTCGATCATGCCGAGCGCCAGCAACGCCTCGTTGACCAGGCCGTGCCGGCCGAGCAGCACCATCCAGGCGTAGCTGCGGACCAGGACGCTGGTCCAGAAAGGCAGCAGGATGATCACCAGGATGAACGGCGCCATCGACTTGGCGCGCACCAGCCCCATCGCCACCGGATAGCCGAGGATCAGGCAGCCCAGGGTGACCGTGACGGAGGTGTTGATCGTGATCCAGAAGGTCTTCTGGAACACCACATCGTCGAACAGAGTGGCGTAGTGCGAGAGCGTCCAGGTCGGGTCGTTCACGCTGCGCAACAGCATCGCCACCACCGGTAGCGCATAGAAGACCAGCATGTAGATCAGCAGCGGCGCCGCGAGCAGCAAGGGCACCGCTCGACGCCAGTCGAACGGAGCCGTCTTCGGCCGGCTGACCGCGAGCGCAAGGGACGCGGGCTGCACCACCTCAGACATGGCCCACCTCAGACAAGAATCGTATCCGCGACGGACCAGGCGATCTCCGCGCGCTCGCCGACGGCGCGGCGGCGGATGGCGGCGCTGGAGGGTTCCTTGAGCACGATCGACGTGCCGTCACCGGCCCGGAGCATGTAGCGGCAGCGCTCGCCCGCGAAGACCGCCTCGGTCACGGTGACGCTCATCCGGTTCTGCGGTGGCTCCGTTCCGGCCCAGGTGCCATCGGCGAAACGCAGCCGTTCGGGCCGCGTCGTGAGGGTCACTTTTTCGCCGCTCGCCGGTCGGCCGGGGCAAAGCGCGCGGATCAGCGTGCCTTCGCATTCCGCGACGACCACGTCGTCCTCGAGGCCGCGCACGACCGCCGGCAGGAAGTTCGATTCGCCGATGAAACCGGCGACGAAGCGGTTGTCGGGGCGGTCGTAGAGATCCTCGGGGCTTCCGACCTGCGCCACTTTGCCGTCGTTCATGACGGCGATGCGGTCGGACATGGTGAGCGCTTCTTCCTGGTCGTGCGTCACGTAGATGAAGGTGATGCCGAGATCGGCATGGAGCCGCCGCATCTCGAGTTGCAGGTTTTCCCGCAGCTGCTTGTCGAGCGCGCCCAACGGCTCGTCCATCAGCAGCAGGCGAGGCTTGAACACGACCGCCCTCGCCACGGCGACACGCTGCTGCTGGCCTCCGGAGAGCTGGCGCGGATAGCGCGCGCCGTAGCCTGGCAGGTGCACCAGTTCCAGCGCCTCCGCGACCAGCTTCGCGCGCTCTGCCTTGGGAACGCCGCGCTGCTTCAGGGGGAAGCCGACATTCTCCTCGACGGTGAGGTGAGGGAAGAGCGCGTAGTTCTGGAACACCATGCCGATGTTGCGCCGGTAGGGCGGCATGGCGACGACCGACTTGCCGTCGATCGCGATGTCGCCCGCGGTCGGCGTCTCGAAGCCTGCGATCATCATCAGGGTCGTGG
>CAIYWM010000893.1 GCA_903929895.1 uncultured Alphaproteobacteria bacterium | reverse complement strand
TAATAGCGCGGCCCGAGGCTCGGCACGCGGGCGAGCAGGCGAGCAGCGCTTTCCGCTTGGTCGAGCGCCAGAGCAATAGTGGGTACGACGACGACAGTCAGGCCGGCGCAGAACCTAGAGAGCAACTGAAAAACAAAACTTTTACCAGCTCCAGTCGGCAGGCCCATCAGGCAGGTCCCTCCCGCGGGCGTAGTGAGCGCCTGCCAGCAGGCCTCCTTCTGGGCCGCAGATTGCCAAGTGGCGAACCCTTCGCCTGGGCCAAGCAGGGAAACCCACGGCTCGGCGGGAACAGCCTCGTCAGGCAGTCGGCGCTCGGGTGGCGCATCAAGAGCGATGCTCGGTGGCCAGTTCACCGAGCCTAGCCACTGCGGCCGGTAGGGGTCTGCCGACATCTCGCCAGTAGGTGAGAAGCTGACCCCGACACGCTCGGCGAGTAAGCGCAGCGCGGCATTCGGATGCCCCACAAAGCCAGCACCGCCCCACCGTGCCGCCTGACGCAGCAGCACAGCGTGGTCGACGCCAGGCAGTGGATCGTCTGCCAGGGCCTTCAAAAAGCGCCAGCGCGCGTAATCAGCGGACCAACTAGCGACTGGCCGCGGCGGCATAACCGTCGGGTCGACCCGGCCGGAGGAGAGCGTTTCCCGGAACAGGTCGGTGAGCGACGTCGGGACGTGGCTTCGCGAAAGGTCTTCTGGGGTCACGCGCCACCCCAGTTGATTGCCATCACTCCGAGGCTATCCAAGGCAGGAGACCAATGCTCAAGCGCTGCCAGGTAATCGGCCAGTGAGCTTGTATCCTCTGACACACTCCTCATGCGCAGAAGCATATCGTCGATGCGACGTCTCTCGGATGCGATGACTTCGTCCAATTCTGCTTTGAATGCGTTTTGCGCGGCGGACAACGCTGCACTTTCACAATTGGCGACGAAATCGGGCCATGCTTGGCCGGTCGCCGAGATGATGGCGTGAAGTCGATCAACGCCGATGTCACGGCAGACACGCCCGAGATGCTCAGGCCTGATCGACCTACGGACCCGGTCGATGACCCGCGCATCTTGTCCCGGCACCAGCGAGTAATGGAATATCCGACGGCGCGTGCCCAAAAATCCACGCGCGAGTTCTTGCAAACCCGGTTGCTCGGCCAGACGCGAGAGATCTGGACGCAAGCTAACAATCGCCTCAATTCCGAGTAGTGGAGGCAAGTTCGCTGCCCTGACTTCGATTGCATAGGTCCGGCCGGTCGTCCGGCTTACCAGAGCGGCCTCGACAGCGTCGAAGAGCGGGTTGCCCCAGGTGAAGAACTCAACGTCGCGGCGATGGCGTGCCGTCTCGCGCCGGAATGTCCCAGTTCTTGCACTTAATTCGCCCTTGCCATCTTGATCAACGATGGCAAGGGGACCGTCATGGATCTCGTCTGGCCTGAAGCGCCACAGGCCGCCCTTAGCTCGCTCGTCGGGCGTATGCCTCACTGCGCCATCACGGCCGCTAGCGCGGTAAAAAGCGACGAAGGCCTCTTCCAACTCTCGTTCTAGAGTCAAATCTGGCTCTTTGCGGAAGCGCTCTGCGCCAGCTGCTTGAAATGATCCCTCGTCTAGCAGCGCCTCACTCTCATCTCGCATACGCTCCTCACGGGCCGCGTCCGCAAGG
>CAIYWM010000892.1 GCA_903929895.1 uncultured Alphaproteobacteria bacterium | reverse complement strand
TCCACCCGAATCGGCGACCTCGATCTCGATCTCGCGATCGTCCAGTTCGCCGGCGCGCAGCTTGTGGCGGAACCGCAGCTTGGTCTCCTCGCTGGCATTGGCGCCGCACAGCGCGTCGATCACGCGGTCCTCGGCGGCCAGCTCGGCCTTCGCCTTCACGTCCTTGCGCAGGCTCTCGCGCGCCATCTCGATGGCGGCTTCCATCAGGTCGCGCGCGATCTGCTCGACGTCGCGGCCGACATAGCCGACCTCGGTGAACTTGGTCGCCTCGACCTTGAGGAACGGCGCGTTGGTGAGCTTGGCCAGGCGGCGCGCGATCTCGGTCTTGCCGACGCCGGTCGGGCCGATCATCAGGATGTTCTTGGGCAGCACCTCGTCGCGCAGCGAATCGGAAAGCTGCAGGCGGCGCCAGCGGTTGCGCAGCGCAATGGCGACGGCGCGCTTGGCCTCCTGCTGGCCGATGATGTGCTTGTCGAGCTCGGAGACGATTTCGCGCGGGGAAAAGTCGTTACTCATGGGGAATGTCAGAGCTTCTCGATGACGATGTTGTGGTTGGTGTAGACGCAGATGTCGGCGGCGATCTTCATCGACTTGCGGGCGATCGCCTCGGCATCCAGCCCCTCGACGTCGATCAGCGCCCGCGCGGCCGAGAGCGCGTAGTTGCCGCCCGACCCGATGGCGATGATGCCGCCCTCGGGCTCCAGCACGTCGCCCGTTCCGGACAGCAGCAGCGAGACATCCTTGTCGGCCACCGCCATCAGCGCCTCGAGCTTGCGCAGGTAGCGGTCGGTGCGCCAGTCCTTGGCGAGCTCGATTGCGGCGCGCAGGAGCTGGCCCGGATGGCGCTCCAGCTTGGCCTCGAGCCGTTCGAACAGCGTGAAGGCGTCGGCCGTGGCGCCGGCGAAGCCCGCGATGATCTGGCCGTTGCCGATCCGGCGCACCTTCTTGGCGTTGCCCTTGACGATGGTCTGGCCCATCGACACCTGGCCGTCGCCGGCCATCACGACCTGGCCGTCCTTGCGAACCGAGAGGATGGTCGTGGCATGCCAGCCCGGACCGGAGGAACTGTCTGATTGTGCGGAAGACATGCGCCCTAAATAGGGATTCACAGGCACAAATCAATCGCGACCTCTGGCTCCCGCAGGCGGCGTGCTAACGTCGGTCCATGAGTGATCCAGCCCAGAGCGACCCCGTCATCGTCATCGGCGCCGGAATCGTCGGCGCCGCCACGGCCCGCGCCCTGCAGCGCAACGGCCACAAGGTGACGCTCCTCGACAGCGCCGAGCCGGGCAATGCGACCTCGTTCGGCAATGCCGGCTTCCTGTCGGTCGACAGCCTGATCCCGCTGGCGCGGCCGGCCACCCTGAAGAAGGTGCCGCAGATGCTGATGGACCGGAACGGTCCGCTCACGGTCCATCCGCCCAGCCTGCCCTGGCTGTTGCCCTGGATGGCGCGCTTCGCCCTGGCGGCGATGAGCGCGACCGAGGTGCAGAAGGGCAAGGACATGTTCCGGCCGCTGATGCTCGAGGCCGACATCGCCTGGAAGGCCGAGATCCAGGCCTCGGGCCTCGGCGAGCTGTTCCGCACCCGCGGCGCGCTCTACGTCTACGAGAGCGAGGCGTCGTTCCTGGGCACCGACGAGATGCGCGGCCTGCAGTCGGGCAAGGGCACCGAGTTCGAGATCGTCGACGGCAACCGGGCGCGCGAGCTGGCGCCGGGCCTCAGCCCGACCATCGTGCGCGGCATCCACTCTCCCACCGGCACGCACACGATCGATCCGCACAAGGTGGTCGCGACCCTGGTCGAGCGGTTCACCGCCGAGGGCGGCACGGTGGTGCGCGGCCGGGTGCGCGGCTTCCGGCGCGACGGCAACCGCGTGACGGCAGTGCAGCTCACCGACTCGGAGCTGCCCGCGAGCGCCGTGATGATCTCGGCCGGCCGCGCCTCGGGCGAACTGACGCGCCTGCTCGGCTTCAACGCGCCGCTGGTCGCCGAGCGCGGCTATCATGTGATGGTGGCGCCCGACAATGTGCGCTTCGACCTGCCGGTCAGCCCGCCCGACCGCGGCCTGTTCTTCACGCCGATGAGCGAGGGGCTGCGCATCGCCGGCACGGTCGAGCTGGCGGCACCGCACCAGCCGCCGTCCTGGCATCGCGCCGATCTCCTGAAGAAGCACCTCAAGGACATCTTCCCCGGCGTCGGCGGCGTCGAACTGAGCCGCTGGATCGGCGAACGTCCCACCTTGCCCGACTATCGTCCCGCCATCGGCCGCGCACCGCGCCTCGCCAACGTCTATTGCGGCTACGGCCATCAGCATCTCGGCCTGACGCTGGCCACCGCGACGGGCCGCCTGATCGCGCGCCTGATGGAAGGCGAGCAACTGCCCAGCGCCCTTCAGGCCTGCGATCCCGGCCGCTTTGGATGACCGCGCCCTCGACGCTGCGCGGAAAGTGCCTGTGCGGCACGGTGCAGTATGAGGTGACGGACGCCTTCACCTATGCGCTGAACTGCCATTGCTCGAATTGCCGGCGGGCGACCGGCTCGGCGTTCAAGCCGTTCGCCGGCATCGCGCGCACGGCGCTGACGGTGACGCACGGCCGTGACCGGTTGCTGGTCTACGGCTCCGAGACCAATCACGACGCGCACTGCGTCCGTTGCGGCTCGATGCTCTATTCACTGGTGCGCGACGCTGCCTATGTGCATGTCACGCTGGGCACCCTGACCGACCCGCCGACGATCCGGCCGAGCGCCCATATCTTCGTCGGCTCGAAGGCGCCGTGGTTCGCCATCACCGACGACCTGCCGCAATACGAAGGGCACGTGCCCGCGTAGGTGTCGGCGTCTCATGCTCCTCCTGTCATACGGGCAGGGCTATCGCATGTGATTCAAAGGTCCCTCACTGCGTTCGGGATGACAGCTTTTTCTGAACCGGCGCACTGCACAAAACCCAACAAATTTGTCATCCCAAACGAAGTGAGGGACCCTTCGCTTCCCCTCAAACTCTTAGAAGCTCCTGCCCAGCACCGTGATCGGCTTCGCCGTCTTCACCCGCTCCTCGACGAAGTCCCAGTCGCGCACGAAGAACTCGTTCGAGCGCGTCCACTTGCCGTCGGAGAAAGCCAGCTTGTTGGGTTCGCGCTGCAGGATGCGCGTGAAGGGATCGTAGAAGGCCCGCTCGAAGCCCAGGTCGGCAAACAATTTCGTCGACCAGTCGGATGTGGCTTCCAGCGCCACCACCTTGAGGCTGGGCTTCTTCAACACCTCGATCGATCCCTGAAGGACCTGATCCTCGTAGTTCTCGACATCGAGCTTCAGCAGCGCCGGCTGGCCGTCACCGACCACGTGGTCGAGCGTCTTCTGCGGCACGATGCGCACGCCCGCGCGCCGTTCCGACACGACCTGGTTCATCGCGCCGAGGCCGGTGGTGAACATCACCTCGCCGTCCTCGGGGCCCAGCGCCAGCACCTCGATCGTGACCAGCTCCTGCAATCCGTTGATCTCGACGTTGCGCGCGAGATCGCGGACGGTGTCGGAGTCGGCCTCGATCGCGACCGTTCTCGCGCGGCAGACGCCGGAGGCCAGGACCGTATAGGTGCCGACATTGGCGCCGGCATCGAGAAAGAGATCGCCGGCCCGCAGGAAATGCAGGATGAGGCCCATGCTCATGAACTCATGCAGCCCGTAGTAGAGATTGCCCGTCGCGCCGGTCATGCCGGGGCGTACGACCAGCCGCTGCCCGCCGATCCAGGGAACCACCACCTCCGAGCTGAGGCGGCTCCGGAGATGCCAGGCCACGAACCGGGCCCAGGCGCCGAGCTGACCGTCGCGGGTGAGCGGATGGGCGGCGAAGTTGCGGCCGACCGTCCGCAGGGATTGCACTACGCCCAGACCGGCCGCCTTTCCTGTTTCAAGCGACCAAACTGTACCGGCACGGGCAACATCCGGCCACTGCTAGGAGCCGTACTGCAGCAACGTCTCGCCGTTCTTCTTGAGCCAGGCCTGTGGGCCCTCGATCGGCCCGTCGCAGAGCGCGCGGGCCAGCGCCCAGAAGCGAGGGCTGTGGTTCAGGTGGACCAGGTGCGCCGTCTCGTGCGCCACCAGATAGTCCAGCACCTCGGGCGGCGCGAACACCAGCCGCCAGGAGAAGGAGAGTGAGGCGTCGGGCCCGCAGCTTCCCCAGCGCGAACGCGTGTCCCGCACCGAGATGCGCTTCACCGGCCGCTCGGCGCGCGCGGCCTTGGCGTGGACCTTCGGCACCAGCTCCTTCTTGAGTTCTCCGACCAGCCAGTCCTTGACCCGCCGCGACAGGTGTTCGGGCCGGCCGGCGACATGGATCTCGCTGCCTTCGCGCCAGACCGTGCCGCGGAGGTCGGGCCGGTGGCGCAGAAGATGGGGGACGCCGAACAGCGGGATCTCCGCGCCATCGACGAACGGCCGCCGCGCCGGCAGGCGCTCGAGCCGGGCCGCGATCCACCCGGCCTGCGTCTCGGCGAAGCCCACCGCCGTGCCCCGCGCCATGCGCAGCGGCGCCGTCAGCACGACGCGCCGGTTGGCCGGATCGACCCGCAGCGAGGCACGCCGCGCGCGGGCGTTGCGCACGAAGGTGACGGACAGCGTGTCGCCGGCATGAGCAATGGTCAGTTGCTCGGGCTCCGGCGTCGCTTTAGGCAGGAAGCGGCTGAACCAGGAGGAAGGCGACATGTCCGAAGAACAGGCTCACAAGACGCTCAGCGATGCAGGACGAAAGGTCCTCTCGGAGGTTCTGGGCGAATCCTATCTCGCCAAGCGCGACGCGACCAACAACGATTTCTGGGGTCCGGTCCGCGCCTTCTCCGAGGAATTCGCCTACGCCTCGCTGTGGACGCGCGACGGGCTCGACCGCAAGCAGCGCAGCATGATCACCATCTCCATGCTGTGCGCGCTGAACCGGCCGCACGAACTCAAGATCCACCTGGTGGGCGCGCTGAACAACGGCTGCACCAAGACCGAGCTGCGCGAGATCTTCACCCACGCGATCGCCTATTGCGGCTTCCCCGCCGCCATCGATGCGCTGCGCGTCGCCGAGGAAGTGCTGAAGGAACAGGGGAAGTTCTGACATGAGTCTCGACATAGAGCAGATCCGCGCCGAGACGCCGGGCTGCGCCCACGTCCTGCATCTCAATGCGGCGGGCTCCTCGCTGCCCAGCCGCCGCACGCTGGACGCGACGCTCGACCATCTGCGGCTCGAGGCCGAGATCGGCGGCTACGAGGCGGCCGATCGGGCGCGTCCGGTGCTCGACGGCTTCTATCCGTCGATCGCCACGCTGATCGGCGCCGAGCCCGGGGAGATCGCCTATGTCGAGAACGCCACGCGCGGCTGGGACCTTGCCTTCTATTCGCTCGACTTCAAGCCGGGCGACCGCATCCTGACCTGCGTCAGCGAATATTCGTCGAACTACATCTCCTACCTGCAGGTGGCGAAGAAGACCGGCGCCGAGATCGTGGTGGTGCCCGACGACAGGCACGGCCAGATCGACCTCGGCGCCCTCGAACGCGCCATCGACAAGCGCACGAAGCTGGTGTCGATCTCGCACATCCCGACCCAGGGCGGGCTGGTCCAGCCGGCCGAGGCGGTCGGCAAGATCGTGAACGATGCCGGCATCCTCTACCTGCTCGATGCCTGCCAGTCGGTCGGCATGATGCCGATCGACGTGAAGAAGATCGGCTGCGATTTCCTGTCGGCCACGGGACGCAAGTACATGCGCGGGCCGCGCGGCACGGGCTTCCTCTATGCCCGCACGCGCAGCACCTCGCACATCGAGCCGATCTTCCTCGACAATCACGCCGCGCGCTGGACCGGCGACAACGACTACACGGTGATGGGCGATGCCAAGCGCTTCGAGAACTGGGAGCGCTACTTCGCCGGCGTGATCGGCCTCAAGGTCGCCGCCGACCAGGCGAACGAACTCGGCATGCCGGCCATCTGGGCGCGCCTGCGCCACCTGGCCGATGGCTTGCGCGAGCGGCTGAAGACGGTGCCGGGCGTGACCCTGGCCGATCTCGGCGTCACCAAGGGCGCCATCGTCACCTTCGCCGTCGCCGGCAAGGAGCATGGGACGCTGAAGCAGCTGCTCCGCGACCAGGGGATCAACGTCTCGGTCTCGACGCAGTTCTCGTCGCGCCTCGATCTCAAGGGACGCGGCCTGAAGGACGTGATGCGCGCCTCGGTGCACGTCTACAACACCGAAGAGGAACTCGACCGCTTCGTCGCGGCGTTGCGACCGCTGGTCACCGGCTAGGCAACGGCATGCCGATCATCGCGCCGTCGGCATCGTGGCTGCTGGTCGTCGCAGAGACCGGCTCGATCCGGCGCGCGGCGACGCGGCTCAACCTCTCGCCGTCGGCGGTGAACCGGCAGATCCTGAACCTCGAGGCCGAGTACGGCGCGGCGCTGTTCGAGCGCCTGCCGCGCGGCATGCGGCTCACGCCCGCCGGCCAGATGGTGGTGGCGGAAGTCCAGCGCTGGCAGCACGGCCATGCGCAGCTCGTGCAGCATATCGGCCAGCTGCGCAGCATGGTGCGCGGGCATGCTTCGCTCGGGCTGATGGAAAGCTTCTCGCGCACCGTCGTGTCGCGACTGATGAGCCATATGCGCGAACGCCAGTCGCTGGTGTCGCTGGAAGTCCTGATGGGCGGCACGGCGGAGATCGTCGACCGGCTGGTCGCCGGGAAGCTCGACCTCGCTATCTGCTACGCCGTGCCCAAGATGCCGGAGATCCGCGTGCTGGCGTCGATCCAGCCCAGCTCGGGCATCGTCGTGGCGCGCGATCACCCGCTGGCCGGCCGCAAGTCGATCCGGCTCGCCGAGTGCGCCAACTACAGTTTCGTCTTTCCCGATTCGTCGCTCACCTCGCGGCGCATCCTCGAAACCGCGCTGGAGCGCGCCAAGGTCCATTTCGCGGGCGTGGTCACGACCAACTCCGTCGAGGTGATGAAGATGCTGGTGCGTGAGCATCGCCAGATCGCGCTGCTCAGCCTGCCCGACATCGGAGCGGACTTCGCCGACCGCGACCTCGTGCACATCCCGCTGGCAGACCGCCATGTCCGCGGCTCGCACCTGTCGCTGATCGCCCCGCGCCACGCCAAGCCCTCCCCGGTCGCTGCCATGCTGGCGGAATTCCTGCGGGATGAATTGCAGGGCCTGCCGGCGCGCCGCGCCTGGACCGGCAGCCTGCGGGAAGTCAGCGACACAAAGGCGGGACGCAGCCGGTCCTGAAGGGACCGCCGGCCGACCGTACGGAAAAACCGCACACTCCGTCCCGAATCTAATGCTTTTCAGCACCGCGGGACGGCCGTCATGCTGACGGGCCGAAACGGGACCGCGGGCGTGGCATGACGCGTGCACCGCCGGCTTCCCCATCGAGGAACCTCTTCATGACCCATTTTCGCTCCTGGTCGCTGGCAGCACTTGCCGCTTCCGCCCTTCTGGCCGCCCTGCCCGCGCAGGCGCAGACACCAGCCACGACCCTCAAGGTGGCGCCCGAGACGCTGAGCCGCGTCCTCGACCCGCATTTCACGACTTCGTTCACGACCCGCGACCTGGGTTACCTGATCTACGACACGCTGTTTGCGGTCGACGACAAATTCGAGCCCAAGCCGCAGATGGTCGAGCGCTACACGATCAGCCCCGACAAGCTCACCTACACCTTCGCGCTGCGGCCGGGCCTGAAATGGCACGACGGCCAGCCGGTCACCGCGGCGGACTGCGTCGCTTCGATCCAGCGCTGGGGCTCGCGCGACAGCATGGGCCAGACACTGGCGAAGTTCACCGCGTCGCTGGAAGCGGCCGACGCCAACACGATCAAGCTGGTGCTGAAGAAGCCCTACGGGCTGGTGCTCGACAGCCTGGCCAAGATCGGCGCGCCCGTGCCGTTCATGATGCCGGAACGCATCGCCAGGACACCGGGCAGCGAGCAGGTGAAGGAGATCGTCGGTTCCGGCCCCTACAGGTTCCGCGCCGACCTGCATGAGCCCGGGGTCAAGATCGTCCTCGACAAGTTCGCCGACTACAAGCCGCGCAGCGAGCCGCCCAACTGGGCCTCCGGCGCCAAGATCGCGAAGATGGACAGGGTCGAGATGCTGGGCATGCCCGATGCGCAGACCCAGGTGAGCGCGCTCATCAGGGGCGAGGTCGACTATCTCGAAAGGGTGCCGGCCGACCTGCTGCCGCTGTTCGACGCGAAATCCGGCGCGAAGGCCGAGGTCGTGAGCAAGTACGGCTTCCAGGCCATCATGCGCATGAACCACCTGCAGCCGCCGTTCGACAATCTCAAGGTGCGCCAGGCCATCGCCCGCGCCGTCGACCGGTCGATGTACGCCGGCGTTGTCGCGGGCGATCCGAAGTTCGCCACGGACTGCGCCGCCATGTTCGGCTGCGGCATGCCCTACGAGAGCAAGGACGGCATCCCGTCCCGCGACATGGCGGCCGCCAGGGCGATGCTGAAGGAGGCCAATGTCGACCTGTCGACGCCGCTGGTGATGCTGCACGTTGCCAATGCGCCCGGCATCGCGGCGCTGGGCAACGTCACGCGCCAGGTCCTGGTCGATCTCGGCTTCAAGGTCGACATGGTGTCGATGGACTTCCAGACCTTTGCCACGCGCCGGCTCAACACCGGGCCGGTCGACAAGGGCGGCTGGAACCTCGCCCACACCACGAACTCGGTGCCCGACCAGGGCAATCCGCTCAGCAACCCGTTCCTCGTCGCCTCGGGCCCGCCCGCCTCCGCCTGGGGCTGGCCGAAGGACGCGAAGGTCGAGGAGTTGCGGCTGAAGTTCGCCACGGCGCCCGACGAGGCGGCGCGCAAGACCATCGCCACCGAGATCCAGGTCCGCGCCTACGAACAGGTGCTCTATCTGCCGCTGGCGCAGTTCACGACTCCGTCGGCCTGGCGCAACAACCTCGAAGGCGTGCTGAAGTCGCCGGTCATGTTGCTCTACAACATCGAGAAGAAGTGAGGATCGCCCCCATGGCGAAAGCGGTTGCCGACGATTACCTGCGGCGCATTCCCAAGGCCGAACTGCATTGCCATCTCGCCGGCACGCTGCGCGCCACGACCGTGGCCGAGCTCGCGAAGAAGTACGGGCTGCCGCTGCCGCGGCCGGCCGAGCAGCTCTACCAATGGCCGAACTTCGACGGGTTCCTGGAGATCCTGCGTCTCACCGCCTCGGTGCTGCGCACGCAAGAGGACTTCAGCCGCGCGATCTACGAATACTGCGAGGATGCCGCGCGCGACGGCAACCTGCGGCACGTCGAGTTCTTCTTCAATCCCGACTACTTCTATCCCAACGGCATCGACTATCCGTCGATGGTGGCAGGCATGGCCAACGGCATCGAGCGCGTAGGCCGCGCCTTCGGCATCTCGGCCCGGCTGATCTGCTGCATCGACCGCTCGATCAATTCCCCCGCCCAGGCCGTCGAGATCGTCGAGACGGCACTCGCCCATCGCCACGAGCTGGTGATCGGGATCGGGCTGGACGGCAACGAGAGCGTCGGGCCGCCCGCCACGTTCGCCGAAGCCTATGCGCTGGCGCGCAAGGGCGGGCTGCGTTGCACGGCCCATTGCTGCGAGGATTATCTCACGCCGCTCGAAGCGCCGCCGACCAACTACCTGATCTGCCGCGACGTGCTGCGCTGCGACCGCATCGACCACGGCTACAACATGCTGGCATCGGACTTCGTGATGGCCGTGGCGCGCAAGGACGGGCTCTACTTCACGCCCTGCGCCTGGACGAGCCTGCTGCACAAGCGACCGCACCGGCCGCAGCGGATCCGCCGCATGGTCGAGGCCGGCCTGAACGTCACCATCAACACCGACGATCCGGCGATGTTCGGCACCAATCTCGGCCACGGCTTCACGACCCTGTTCGAGACGATCGGCTGGGGGCCCGACAAGGCCCGGATGTTCAGCCTGAACTCGGTCGAGGCCTCGTGGCTGGACGAGAGCGACAAGGCGCGGATGCGCATCGACTTCCGCCGCCAGATCGCCGCCCTCGACAACGAATTCGGCTACGCCACGGCCCCGCCGACGGCCTAGCCGGCTGGCGTATTTCAGTAGTGGATGTTTCATTTGACTCCAGTAGATGACCGGTCAACTATTGGAGCATGTCACAAGAGGATGCCCGTTCACGACTCATCGAGGCCGGATTGGAGGGGCTTCTGGCGGCCGGGTTCAACAGCACCGGCGTAGCCGACATCGTCGCTGCCGCAGGAGTGCCAAAGGGTTCGTTCTATTACTACTTCGACAGCAAGGAGGCGTTTGCCTGCGCCGTGGTCGACCGCTGGGCGGCCCGGAACACGGCACGTCGGCAAGCTCTCTTCGTCGCAAACCGGTCGATGCCGCCGTTGCGCCGGCTCCGCGCCTATCTGGAAACCTATGCGACGGCACTGGGCGAACGCGGCCATGTCGGCGGCTGCCTGTTGGGCAATCTCAGTGCCGAGATCGCCGACCACAGCGAGACGGTGCGTGGCCGACTGCGAGCCGCGTTCGCCGAATGGCAAACGATGCTGCGCGACCTCTTGGTCGAGGCGCAGGCACGCGGCGACCTCCGCGCCGGC
>CAIYWM010000891.1 GCA_903929895.1 uncultured Alphaproteobacteria bacterium | reverse complement strand
CCGGGCCCGGTCGAAGCCTTTCCCGTCCTAGGAGCCGATACGCGGACGGGCCCGCTTCAGCTCGTCCGCCATCTTCTCCGCGATCATGACCGTCGTGAAATGAGTGTTGGCGCGCACGACGGTCGGCATGATCGACGCGTCGATGACGCGCAGCCCTGAAACGCCGATCACGCGGCAGTCCGGATCGACCACCGAGTGCGGATCATCTGCCGCGCCCATGCGGCAGGTGCCGCTGGCGTGCTGGGCATCGGAGCATTCGGCGAACATCCAGTCGTCCAGGGCCTCGGCGTCCAACGGGTCCTCGATCGATCGTCCCGTCGTGCCGTACTCGACCCGTGTCGAGATGGCCTTGAAGGCGGGCTGCAGGCAGAGGTCGCGCATCCGGCGTACGCCGTCGTGCATGCGAACAAGGTCGCTTTCGTCCGACAGCATGCGCTCGTCGACCTGCGGGTCGATGCCGGCGTCGCGGGTGGTGATGCGGACCGTGCCTTCGCTGAAGGCCTGGAAGGCGGAGACGGCGAGGCGTGCGCGCGCCGTGCCGCCATCCTCCTCCGGGCGTAGATTGCCGGCGATCATGATCATGTCGTTGACGCCAGCGCCTGCCAGCTCCGACGAGTAGCGCAGGCAGCAGTTGGTGTGGCGATGCATCAGCGTGCTCACGCGCGCGTCGCCGCGCAGCTCGAGCATCAGGCCCAGGATCGGATGATCGAGCAGGTGCTTCCCGACTGGCCGGTCGGCCACCACCTCGATCCCCAGGGCGCCGAGCCAGTCGCGCGGACCGACGCCGGACCGCTGCAGGATGGCTGGCGAATGGATCGCGCCGGCCGACAGGATGACTTCACGGCGAGCCCGCACCTTCCGCGCCCCGCCGCCGACCTGCACACGGACACCGCTGACATGCGGCCGGTTGCCTTCGAACTGCAGCGTGTCGACGACCGCCTCGCCGACGATCGTTAGGTTCGCACGGCCACGCGCCGACTCGAGATAGCCGTCGTTGGTCGAGATGCGCAGCCCCTCGCGGCTGTTGATCGCGTAGGGTCCGACGCCGCTGCCGGTCGGCGCATTGTGGTCTTCGCACCACGGATAGCCGAGGCCGAGCGCAGCCTCCCGCAGCGCGCGATCGACGGTGCCCCATTGGTCGATCGGTGCGCGATAGACCGGAAGCGGGCCCTGTTTGCCGTGATAGGGCGCATCGCCGAAATCCATGTCGGTTTCGAGCTTGCGGAAATAGGGCAGGCAGGCCTCCCAGTCCCAGCCCGCGGCCCCCATGGATGCCCAGTCCTCGAAGTCCTCGGGGATGCCGCGGATCGCGATCTGGCCGTTGATCGTCGAACTGCCGCCGATCGCGCGGCCGCGCCACAGCAGCTTGGGTTCCTGGCGCTCGGTGCGCCGCGCCAGCAGCTTGGGGTAGCGATAATTGTCGTCGCCGATGGCGCGCAACGGATTGGGAATGCGCAGATGGTGCGGCGTCTCGGCGGTGCGGAAGTCGCGGCCGGCTTCGAGCAGCAGCACGCGGATCGCCGGATCCTCGCTCAGCCGGGCGGCAAGGGTCGCGCCGGCCGAGCCGCCGCCGATGATGATGTAGTCGAAATCGTCGTCCATGATCGCTTCCTGGCCTTCGGTCGCTGGCACGCTTCTTGGTTAGAATGCCACCGCCCGTTCAGAACGCCGCACGCAAAAGGAGCGCCGCATGGTCGCAAACGTCCTGGAGATCAATCCCGAGCGCCTGTGGGACAGTCTCGAACGGTCGGCGGAGATCGGCCGCTTCCGCGACGTCGGCCTGCGCCGCCTCGCGCTGTCGGCCGAGGACAGGCAGATGCGCGACCTGTTCGTGGAATGGGCGAAGACGGCGGGCTGCACCGTCGAGATCGACCGGCTTGGCAACATCTTCGCGCGCCGGCCGGGTACCGACCCGTCGCTGCCGCCGGTCGCGATCGGCAGCCATCTCGACACCCAGATCTGCGGCGGCCGCTACGACGGTATCCTGGGCGTGCTGTGCGGCCTCGAAGTCGTGCGAACCCTGAACGATCGCGGCCTGCAGACCAAGCGCGGCATCGAGGTCATCTGCTGGACCAACGAGGAGGGGGCGCGCTTCAACCCGCCGATGATGGGCTCGATGGCCTTTGCGGGCGTGCTGCCGCTGGAAAGCGTGCTGGCCACCACCGACGATGCCGGCATCACGGTCGCCGAGGCGCTGGACGAGATCGGCTATGCGGGGCCCGCGCCGGTGGGTCGAGAATTCGATTCCTATCTCGAGCTGCACATCGAGCAGGCGCCGGTGCTGGATCGCGAGGGCTGCGACGTCGGCATCGTGGTCGGGGGCTACAAGACACAGGCGCTGCGGCTCACGATCAACGGCGATACCGGACATGCCGGCGGCACGCCGATGGCGCAGCGGCGCAACGCGCTGGTCGGCGCCGGCTACGTCATCGCCGCGATCAACGACATCGGCCTCGCCTATGCCGCCGACGAGGGCCGCACCACGACGACGCGGATCGAAAGCTTCCCCAACCTGGCCGGCACCTATGCCGAGCAGGTCAAGCTCACCATCGACTTCCGCCACATCGACGCCGACCGCTTCAAGGCGATGCGTGCCGAGGTCGATGCCGCGATCGCCGCCGCGGCGAAGAAGGCCAATGTCGAGATCGAGGTCGCCGAAGGCTGGAGCTGGGGCAGCGAGCTGTTTGCGCCCGAATGCATCGAGCTGCTGAAGTCGACGGCGAACGAGCTCGGCCTGCCCTATCGCGGGATGCGGAGCCAGGCCGGGCACGACGCCTATGCGGTGGCGACGATGGCGCCGACCGCGATGATCTTCACGCCCTGCTTCGAGGGCATCAGCCACAACGTCAACGAGGCGATCGAGCTGACCCGCTCGGTACCGGGTGCCAACCTCCTGCTGAACGCCGCCGTGACTCGGGCCAATCGCTAACGCCCATGCGCCAGTTCGGTGGCATGGGATTTGCGTCCGTCTTGTGGAGACTGTTCGCGTTTCGCGGCCTGTAACGACGGGTCGGCATTGGGGTGCAGTCATCGTCGAAGCGTCTTGGGGCGCTTGCGGTCGATGACACGAAAGCCGCGGACGGCGTCCTTTCATCCGACGGAATGGTGGCGACATGAAGCGGCGAGTTCTTCTACAGGGTGCGGCGGGTGCAGCGTTTCTGGCGGGTGGCGCTTGGCCGGCATCGGCACAGACCCGCGCCGAAACGTTGAGGTACGTGACCGGGGCGACCATCAACACGCTGGACACCACGATGCCCGGCGCCACGCGCGAGGCGTTCGGCCTCAGCATGAATGTCTATGACCGCCTGTTCAGCTTCGGCCGCAAGAAGGTGGGCGAGAATTGGGCATTCGATCCCGACACGATCCGCGGCGAGCTGGCCAAGTCCTCCAGCATCAGCCCGGACGGCAAGGTCATCACCATCACTCTGCGCCCGGAAGCGACCTGGCATGATGGCACGCCGGTGACGGCGGAGGACGTGAAGTGGTCGCTCGACAGGCACGTCACGGCGAAATCGCTGGCGGCGCCGCAGTTCACCACCGGCTCGCTGACCAACGCCAGCCAGTTCAAGATCGTCGATCCGCAGACTGTGACGGTGACCCTCGAAAAGCCCGACCGGCTGGCGCTGGCAAACCTCTGCGTCTGCTACGCCATAATGATCAACAGCAAGCTGGCGAAGAAGCACGCCACGGCCGACGATCCGTGGGCGATGGAGTGGATGAAGACCAACACCGCGGCCAGCGGCGCCTACATTATCGAGAGCCACAAGCCCGGTGAGAGCACCGTGCTTCGCCGCAACGAGAAGTGGGTCGGCGGCGCCGGCGGCGCACTGCCTTCCTTCAAGCGCATCATCATCCAGACCGTGCCGGAGCCGGCGACCCGCGCCAACCTGATCGAGCGCGGCGATGCCGACCTCGCCATCGACCTGGCGGCCAGCGACCTGCCGACCATCGAGAAGTCGGCCAAGTCGAAGGTGGTGTCGATCCCGCAGAGCAACGGCTTCACGCACATCTCGATGAACACGCAGATGGCGCCGTTCGACAATCTCAAGGTGCGCCAGGCCGTTGCCCTGGCGCTGCCCTACGAGGACATGTTCAAGGCGGCGATCTTCGGCCGCGGCACCAAGCTCTACGGCGGGACCTGGGCCACCGTGCCGCCGGATGCGAGCTTCCCGCAGGCGATCCCCAACAAGACCGATCTGGCGAAGGCCAAGGCCCTGCTGGCCGAGGCGGGTCATCCCAACGGCTTCTCCACGACCTTCGCCTTCACCTCGGGCCAGACGGCGACGGCCGAGCCGATGGCGGCGCTGGTCAAGGAATCCCTGGGCAAGATCGGCATCCAGGTCGAGATCCAGAAGAAGCCGGACGCCGAGTTCAACACGCTCGAGGCGGAAAAGAAGATGCCGTTCTTTACCGACGGCGCGACTGCCTGGCTGCCCTACACCTACTACTTCTTCTATCTCTACTTCACGCGCGACCAGCGTTGGAACTTCGCCAGCTTCAAGAGCAAGAAGATGGAGGATCTGACGCTCGAGGCCCGCTACCAGACCGACAAGGCGAAGTACGAGGAGGGCTGCAAGCAGATGATCGAGCTGTTCAACGCCGAGACGCCGTTGATCATGCTGTGGCAGCCCAACCACGACGCCGTGATGGCCAAGTCGGTCGACGGCTACACCTACCAGTTCTACCGCCAGGCCGACTTCCGCGACCTCAAACGGGTCTAGCCGTATGCTGGCCGCGATCCTGCGCCGGGTCGGCCGACGCCTGCTGGCGTCGATCCCGGCCCTGTTCGGTGTGGTGGTGGTCACCTTCGTGCTGATGCGCGTGCTGCCGGGCGATCCGGCGGTGTTCTTCTCCTCCGGCCCTTCCGCGGGCAAGGAGGAGATCGAGGAGCTGCGCCGGAGCATGGGCCTTGACCGTCCCATCCCGGTCCAGCTCGTGCGCTATCTGGGCGAGATCGCCACCGGCAATCTCGGCCGCTCGATGACCACCGGGCAACCGGTCGTGGTGGACATGACACGCCGCCTGCCGGCGTCGCTCGAACTCACCTGCACGGCGCTGTTCATCGCGCTCCTGTTCTCAGTGCCGATGGGCGTCGCGGCGGCACTCAGGCCGGGCACGGCGATCGACCATATCGTGCGCATGCTCTGTACCCTGGGAGTCTGCGTGCCGACCTTCGTGTCGGGGCTGCTGCTGATCTACGCCTTCTATTACCTGCTGGGCTGGGCGCCCGATCCGACAGGTCGCATCGACATCTTCGCCGCGGCCCCGCCCGACATCACCGGCTTCTTCCTGATCGACTTCGCCCTGAAGGCAGACTGGGAAGGCTGGTGGGCCGCCTTCTCGCAGCTCCTGCTGCCGGCCTGCACCATGGCGCTGTTCGTCCTGGCGCCGCTGGCGCGCATGACGCGGGCCTCGATGCTGGCGGTGCTGGGCAGCGACTTCATCCGCACCGCCCACGCGATGGGCCTGTCGCGGCCGCGCATCATCGTGGCCTATGCGCTGCGCAACGCACTGCTGCCGGTGTTGACCATCACCGGCATCGTGTTCTCGACCATGCTGGGCGCCAACGTGCTGGTCGAGAAGGTCTTCTCCTGGCCGGGCGTCGCCTCCTACGCGCTCGATGCGCTGCTCGCTTCCGACTATGCGCCGGTGCAGGCCTTCGTGCTGCTGATGGCGATGATCTTCGTCATGGTGAACGTCACGATCGACGTACTTTACGGCATTGCCGATCCCCGGGTCTCCGTCGCATGAGCGATCTCGCGCTCAATGGCTCCTCGACCGGTCGGCACATCGTCTATGTGTTGCGCTCCAACCCGGTCACGGCGCTGGCGACCCTGGGCACGCTGCTGCTGGTCCTGATCGCGATTCTCGCACCGGTTCTGGCGCCCTACGACCCGGTCGCCTCCAACGTGCCGCAGGCGCTGCAGCCGCCCTCATGGGCGCACCTCGCCGGCACCGACCAGCTCGGCCGCGACATCCTGAGCCGCATCATCTGGGCGGCCCGCCTCGACCTGATGATCGCGGTCTCGGCCGTCAGCCTGTCGTTCGTCACGGGTGCCGTCATCGGCGGCTTCTGCGGTTATCGCGGCGGGCGCCTCGACCGCTGGGTCGGCCGTTTCGTCGACGTGCTGATGGCCTTCCCCCTGTTCGTGCTGGCGATGGCCATGGTCGCCGCGCTGGGCAACCGGGTGGAGAACATCGTCATCGCCACCGCCGTCATCAACCTGCCTTTCTACATCCGCTTCGCCCGCGCCGAGGTGAACGTGCGGCGCAACGCCGGCTGGGTCGAGGCGGCGCGCGCCTGCGGCGACAGCCATCTCTCGGTCGTGCTGCGCGTCCTGCTGCCCAATGTCCTGCCCGCCATGGCGGTGCAGATCTCGCTCAACCTCGGCTGGGCGATCCTCAATGCGGCCGGCCTCTCCTTCATCGGGCTGGGCGTCACGGCGCCGACACCGGAATGGGGAATCATGGTCGCTGAGGGCGCGCGCTTCATCACCACGGGCAAGTGGTGGCTGGTCGCGATGCCGGGCCTCGCTCTGATGCTGACGGTGCTGTGCTTCAATCTGCTGGGCGACGGGCTGCGCGACATCCTCGATCCGCGGATGCGCACATGACCGCGCAGCTGCTGCAGGTCGAGAACCTGCAGGTTGCCTTCTCGACCCGCCACGGCACCGTCACGGCGCTGCACGGGATCGACATCGCGCTGGCGGCGGGTGAGACGCTGGGCGTCGTGGGCGAGAGCGGCTCGGGCAAGTCGGTGACCTCGCTTGCCGTGATGCGGCTGCTCGATCGGGCTGGCAAGATCACCGGGGGGCGCGTGCTCTTCGAGGGCCGCGACATCACCCATGCCGGACACGCCGACCTGCGGCGGCTGCGCGGCTCGGCGCTGTCGATGATCTTCCAGAACCCGCGCGCTGCGCTGAATCCGATCCGCACGGTGGAGCAGCAGATCGTCGACGTGCTGGCGGCGCATGGCCGGCTGTCGCGCGCCAATGCACGGGCGCAGGCGCTCGACCTGCTGCGCGCCGTGCTGATCCGCGATCCTGAGGCAAGGCTCGGCGCCTATCCGCACGAACTGTCCGGCGGCATGTGCCAGAGGGTCATGATCGCCATGGCCATCGCCTGCGAGCCGGTCCTGCTGATCGCCGACGAGCCGACCACGGGCCTCGACGTCACGACGCAGCAGACGGTGATGGAGCTGCTGGCCCGCATCAAGGCGGAGCGCGGCATGGCGATGATCCTGATCACCCACGATCTGGGGCTTGCCGCTCGCTGGTGCGACCGCATCGCGGTGATGGAATCGGGCCGTGTCGTCGAGCAGGGCGAGACCGTGGCGCTGTTCGAGGCGCCGTCCCATCCCTACACGAGGCGGCTGGTGGCGGCGTCGCCGACCCGGCGATCGACCCTGGCCGATCTGGCGCCGCCCGGCCTGGCGCGTGACGCGGCGCCGGTCGTTACGGTGCCGCGCGAGCACGGGCCGGGCACGCCGCCGCTCCTCGAACTGGTGAACGTGGTAAAGTCGTTCGGCGGGCCGACGCGCGCGGTCGACGACGTCTCGTTCAAGATCCCGCAGGGTGGCGCGTTGGGGCTGGTCGGCGAATCGGGGTCGGGCAAGAGCACGCTCTCGCGCCTGATCTGCCGGCTGATCGATCCTGATGACGGCGACATCGTGTTCGACGGCGAATCGATCTCCCGCGTGCCGGCGCGCGAGTTCCATAAGTCGCCGCGCCGCCGGGACATCCAGATCGTGTTCCAGGATCCCAACGACAGCCTCAACCCGAGGCACACGGCGTTCGACAGCATCGCCTATCCGCTGCGCCGGCTCGAAGGGCTGCGCGACGGGACGGTGCTGCAGACACGCGTGCGCGAAGCTGCCGCGCGCGCTGGCCTGCCGATGGACCTGTT
>CAIYWM010000890.1 GCA_903929895.1 uncultured Alphaproteobacteria bacterium | reverse complement strand
GTCCGTGTGTCCTTGAAGAAGATGTAGCGCTCGTTCTTGCGCATCACATCCCGCGCCTGCTGCGGATTGCGCTTCAGCCAGTCACGAATCGCGGGCCAGGTCGCGTCTTCCTTCTTCATGACGCCCATCTCGACCAGCACGGCGCCGATTGCGGTATAGGGCCGGTTGTTGGAGCCGTCGAAGCCCAGGGTCATGCTGCCGCCCTCGGCGAGCTGGATGCGCCCGCTGCCCTGCACCTGCATCTCGAACAGGCCCACCGGATCCTGCACATAGGCGATCTCGAGGCCCTTGCCCTTGAGCGCGCACGCTTCGATCTCGGCGCGCGTCAAATAGGGTTGATCGGTCAGGTCGGGCGGCTTGCGATAGACCGGGACGGTGAAGAGGCGGGACGGCACCTTGCTGCCGCGCATCTCGGGCTCGAAGTAGCCGGTGAACTTGCCCTGCGCCTTGACGATCAGGGGGCGGAAATTGGACTCGAAGAAACTGCGGGAGGCGCGGGCGTCGCCGGCCTTCACCGCGCCGGCGGCATCGCAGATGCGCTTCCACTCGCCGGTGGTGATCGTCTTCTCGCCGCCGTCGGTGGCGATCCTGACGTCAGGGCCGGCGGTCAGCCTGGGGCAGGAACGGCGAAAGGCGGCAAGCGCCTCGGCATGGCGATCCTCGGCCCACCCGGCGATCTCGTTGTAGGACGTCGGCTCCATCGAAATCCGCTGCTGCGGAGGGGAGCCGGGGGTTCCGGCACAGGCGGAGAGGAGGCCGGCTGCAGCAAGCAAGGCCGCAACACCGGCAAGAAGGCTCCTTCGCATGCCCGGAAAAGCTCCCTCAGCCTTCGCTTTCGGTCTTCACGAGCTGCCAGTTGGGATCGCCCGAAGTGGTGTCGCGACGGAAGGTCCAGAGGTCGACGACCTTCTGCACTTCATTCGGATTGCCATCGACGATCTGGCTGTCGGCATTGCGCACGACGTTGATCTGCTCGCTCACGAAGCGCACGGTGACGACGGCGTTCGTGCCCTGCATTTCGGCGCCGGCAACATCGGACGCTTCGAAGCCGATCAAGGTGGTTTCAGCCTTTTCATTGCGCTCGATGCGACCGCGAATGGCGGCTTCGAAGCTGGCATAGGTGGTGCTGTCGAGCAGCGGCTTCAGCGTCGCGGTGTCGCCGCGGGCGAAGGCCTCGACGATGGCGGTGAAGGCCGCGCGCGCGCCGCCCGTGAAGCCGATCGGTTCGAAGTCCGGATCGGCGGCGCGAATGGCGGCAACGCCGCCTGTTGCAGTCGGCAGGACGGTGGCGCGAATGCCGCCGGGACCGCTGGTGGGCGACGATTGACGCGGCGCCGGCGCATTGGCGGTCGGCAGCGGCACGACATTGTCGTTGCCTTGCGACGCGTCGCCGACGCGAGGGGGCGGCGCTGCGGGCGGCGTGAACGGATCACGTGCCGGCGGCTGTTCGTTGCCGGTGCGCTTGCCCAGCACCGACCGAAGCCGCAGGATCAAGAAGACCGCGACCAACCCGATCAGGATGATGTCGTAGTTGTTACCCACGATGGCGCTCCACTGTCGCAAATTACATAGGCTGCGAATGGGCAAAGGGCAAGGCAACCCCGCCTGCCGCTTCCCGGGCGGTCCCGCTCCTCAGGCGGCCAGGACCACAATATCGACAGATTCCGCGACGCCGCCAACCTTCCGATTCGGGCGACGCTCAGGCGCCGTGGACGCACGATAGCCCTGGCGCTCGGCGAGCGCATAGGTTCCGCCGTCCGTGAGGGCGCGGGTTCCCTCTTCCTTGTTGTGCTTCTCGAGCTTCGCCGCGAGATTCACGGCGTCCCCGATCACCGTGAATTCGAGCCGTTCGCCGTCGCCGACCGCGCCGAACACGACCCGCCCCGACGCGACGGCAAGCCCGATTTCCAGGGGCGGCAGGCCCGCCGCGCGACGTTCCGAAGCCCAGTTCCTGGCCGCCGCCATCACCGCGTCGGCCGCCCGGAGCGCGTCAGCGGCAGCGGTCGCCGACGGCATGACCGCGCCGAACGAGGCCAGGATGCCGTCGCCCAGGAACTTGTCGATGCTGCCGCCGGCCGCCGCGATCAGCGGGCAGACGCGTCCCTGGTAGTCCTGCAGGACCTTCATCACTTCATCCGGCGGGAGTTCCATCGACAGCCGTGTGAAGCCGCGCAGGTCGGCGGTGAGGATCGCGACGTCGCGCAGCTCGCCTTCACCCGCCTTGATCGAAATCGCCGCGCCGCGGATGCGCGCCGCAACCCCGGGGTCGAAGAAGCGCGACAGGTCGTGCGCCGCGGCGCTTTCGCTCACCGCCTGCACCAGCAGGTGACGGGCCCGCGAGATCGCCAGCGCCAGCACCAGGGTGGTGAGAAGGATGGCGATGATCTTGTCGGCCTCGGCGTGGACCAGGAATGCGTTCGAGGTCATGTACTCGACGAAGTCGTCGGTCGGATTGGCCGGCCCGCCACGGCCGTCCAGCGCGTAGAGGATGAGGCCGATCCAGCCCGCGATCGCCGTCAGGCCGGTGAATACGACGAAGCGCGCCTCGAAGCGCAGCGCGCGGAGCGCGATGAACAGGAACACAAAGAGGAGCGTCGGCACCTTCAGATAGAAGACGGCGGGCTGGGCATATTTGTAATGGAACGAGTAGATCAGCCCCATCAGCAGGAGCATGTCGGCGATCACCGACAGATAGAGCATCCAGGGCCGCAGCAGGCGGGCGTAGGCGAGACCGAGGCGCAAGAGGCAGAAGATGCCGTAGATGACCAGAACATCGAACTCGAAGGAATAATCCTCCTGCACCACGCCGCCCGGCATGGAGCTCGATTCGTAGACCGTGGTGACCAGCACCACGATGGCGAGCTGAACCCAGCCGATCAGGATCTCGCTCTGCTCCTGCTGGCGTTCGATCGCCGCGCGCACGCGCTCGGGAAGCTGGGCCGCATCGCCGCTGCCGAACAGCCAGGCGCGCAGCCGGCGCAGCATCAGCGCTTTTCCAGCCAGAGGCTGGCGGGGAGCGCATCCGGCGGTCGCGGCAGACGCGAGATCACCGAGGCGGCCAGCCGGTCGGCCATGCGCCGCTCCGCCCAGACGCTGGAGAAGAGAGGTTTGAAAGCGCCGCTCGTCAGCAGGGGAACCACGCCCTGCTGCTCGTTGTAGGCACGCCAGCCCCAGATCGCGGGATAGTCGAACGGCAGGAAGATGTCGTGGATATGGACCAGCGTGCCGGACGGCAGGCGCGGGAGGACGCGGTTCAGCAGGATGTCGACGTCGCTGCCCGGCATCAGGATGTGGCTGGAATCGATGAACAGGACATCGCCCTGTACGAGGCTGTCGAACACCGTGGCCGGGGCCGCCTGGAGGGTCGACGACTTCACGCGAACCCCGGGCAGGTCGGCGATATCGGCGCGCGGTGCCGGATCGATCGCCAGGATTTCGCCGACGCCGCCCACCGCCTTCGACAGCAGCCGGGTCGAATGACCCGAGCCGACCTCGATGATGTGGCGCGGCTTGCGCTCGCGGACCAGCGCATACGCCACCGCGGCATCGAGCGACGGAAACCACGACTGCTCGAACATCGCCTTGCAGCTTTCGAGCGCATCCGCCTGCGCATCGACGGCGTCGAGCACGGCGCCGAACTGGCCGACATGCTCCTCGAACAGGCGCTCGATCGCGGGATAGGGCGGCTGCGCGCCCGGCGGCGGCAGCAAGGGCGCATAGCGGTGCGGAATGAACCAACCGCGCGGCTTCAGGCCGAGCACGGTCGGCAGCCCGAGCGCGAACCGCCGCCAGCGGCCGCGAAGATTTGACCTGGCACTCATCGCGGTCTGCTCACGGCGTCAGCGTCAGGCCTTCGTGGGCGACGAGGACACGCGGCAGGCCGCTTGCCGCAATGCCCGGGCGTGCGAGGGCGGCTTCCCTTGCGACACCGTCCATGAATGCGTCGTCGTGGCTGGGATCGTGGTGGAAGATCGCCAGCGTCCCGACGCCGGCCGCATCGGCGACCCGCACACCCTCCTGCCAGGTCGAGTGTCCCCAGCCGCGATAACGCACGTATTCCTCGTCGGTGTAGCTCGAATCGTAGATCATCACGTCGGCGCCGCGACAGAGGTCGACGATCGTGGAGTCGCGCTCACCTTCGCGGTGTTCGGTGTCGGTGATGTAGCAGATCGACTTGCCGAGATGGTCGATGCGATAGCCCGTGGCACCGTTGGGGTGGTTGAGCGGTATCGTGCTCACGGCAACGGCGCCGCACGACAGGTTCTCGCCCGACTTGAACTCCCGGAATTCGACGCCGGCCTGGAAGACGTCGAGCGACACCGGATAGAGCGGCGCCTGCATCAGGTGCCCGACCACCTTCTTCAACGTGTAGGGCGCCTCGAGATGGCCCGCCCACATGCGCACCGAATTGCGTCGGTCGAACAGCGGCGCGAAGAATGTAAGCCCCGAGATGTGATCGAGGTGGGTGTGGGTGAAATAGATGTCGATGTCGAGCGGCGGGTGCCGTGCCAGTTCCACGCCCAGCGTGCGAATACCCGTGCCGGCATCGAAGATGAGGCGGCGCCCTCCGGCGGTGATTTCCAGGCACGACGTATTGCCGCCATAGCGCACGTATTCCGCGCCGGGACATGAAATCGATCCCCGCACGCCCCAGAAGCGGACTTTCAGACCTTCGACCAATCAACCATTCCCACCGAGTATTTCGCCAGAGTCCACACGCAGGTGCGTCCCGTCAACCGAGGCGCGAGGTCCTTGCACCTTGGCCACATTCTTGCGTAGCGATCTAGGCGGCTGTTTTTCACGTATTCTTGCAGTCGGCGGTCGAATCCGGCGTCCCGACTGCGTTGCCTACCGGCCTGTTCGGAGCAATACTTTGGCTATGGAACCCATCAATCAGGCTTCTGCCCCGGCGCTAGCCGCGCTGCCCGTGCGTTGCGCCAAGTTCGCCATCGGCCAGGTGGTGAAGCATCGCATCTACCCCTTTCGTGGCGTGATCTTCGACGTCGACCCGGTGTTCGCGAACACCGAGGAGTGGCTGTCGTCGATCCCCGAAGAGGTGCGGCCGCGCCGTGACCAGCCCTTCTACCATCTGCTGGCCGAGAACGCCCAGACCACCTACGTGGCCTATGTGTCCGAGCAGAACCTGCTGGCCGACGATACCGGCAAGCCGGTGTCGCATCCGCAGGTGCCGCAGTTCTTCAAGGAACTGAAGCGCGGCCACTACGTCTCGCGCGAGCGCGCGCTGCACTAGTCAGCGCAGCGCCTCGGCGATCTGATCGACGGTGGCGGTCCAGCCGACGATCGCGCCCTGGGCACGGATCATGTCGAGCGCCGCCTTCTTGAACTCCGGGAAATAGCTTTCGGTCGCGTCCTCGGCCAGCAGGCATTCGACGCCGCGGTCGTTGGCCTCGCGCATGGTCGTCTGCACGCAGACCTCGGTCGTGACGCCCGCGAACACCAGATGGGTGATCCGGCGCTCGGCCAGGATGTCGCCGAGCGGCGTCGCGTAGAACGCCCCCTTGCCCGGCTTGTCGAGGACGATCTCGCCCGGCTTTGCCGCCAGCTCCGGCACGATGTCGGCGCCGGGTTCGCCGGCGATCAGGATGCGGCCCATCGCGCCGGGATCGCCGATCCGCAGCGACGGCTTGCCGCGCAGCCGCTTGGCCGGCGGGCAATCCGACAGGTCTGGCTTATGGCATTCGCGCGTATGGATGATCGTCAGGCCGGCACCGCGGAAGGCCTCGATCAGCCGCCCGACCGTCGGCACGATCGCCGACAGCAGGCTCACATCGTTGCCCAGGGTGGCACCGAAGCCGCCCGGCTCGATGAAGTCGCGCTGCATGTCGATCACGATCAGCCCCGTGTGCGCGGGATCGAAGGTGAAGTCGAACGGTTGCGCGGCAATGGTCTTCATCAGTGGCCCGCCATGGCGCGGCCAATGGCGCCGACATCGGCGCTGGCCGCGTCGGTCTGCAAAGCCAGCCTGCCGTCGAACATGACGACGATGCGGTCGGAGAGCTGCAGGATCTCGTCGAGATCCTCGCTCACCAGCAGCACGGCGGCGCCGCG
>CAIYWM010000889.1 GCA_903929895.1 uncultured Alphaproteobacteria bacterium | reverse complement strand
TAATCACATGTGCCGCACATGTCAACGGAGGCGCCTCGGCAATTGCCAGATCGCGTCCCGGTTGGTCGGTGAGAAGACCTTCTCCATGGCGGCCTGCCAGGGCAGCCAGAGCTGGGCGACATGCTCGGCGGGATCGAGGGTCGCCACGGTCTGTCCGGGGACCTGGAAGCCGAACACATGCTCGACATTGTGGGTGACCTCCGGCGCGTAGCGCGCGCGCCATTGCGCCCGGATCTCGTAGCGATTGGACTGTCGCCAGTCGGTGAGGGTGCCGACCGTGAGGCCGGTCTCCTCCTGGAGCTCGCGCCGCGCCGTTGCCTCGAAGTCCGGGTCGTCGGGTTCGCGCGAGCCGGTCACGGATTGCCAGAACCCGGTCCCCGTGCGTTCCAGCAGGAGCACGTCCAAACGCGGCGTGTAGACCACGACCAGGACCGATTCTGGGAGCTTGAAGGCCATCGGGACCAGCATATAAGGTCCCGCGGCAGATTTCCGAGGGAACAATGAGCAAGCAGCTACAGGCCACCATCGACGCGGCGTGGGAAGCACGTGACGGCATCAACAGCGCCACCAAGGGTGAAGTGCGGGACGCCGTCGAAGCGGCGATCGCCGGCCTCGACGACGGCACCTACCGCACCGCCGAGAAGTTCGGCGACGAATGGGTCGTGAACCAGTGGCTGAAGAAGGCCGTGCTGCTCTCGTTCCGCCTCTACGATTCGGTCCCGATGGACGGCGGCGCCTCGTTCCCCGGCCTCGGCGCCGCGCCCTGGTTCGACAAGGTGCCGCTCAAGACCACCGGCTGGGACGCCGCCCGCTTCGCCAAGGCAAATTATCGCTCGGTCCCCGGCTCGATCGTGCGCCGCGGCTCCTACATCGCCCCGTCGGTCGTGCTGATGCCGTCGTTCGTGAACCTCGGCGCCTATGTCGATACCGGCACCATGGTCGACACCTGGGCGACGGTCGGCTCCTGCGCCCAGATCGGCAAGAACTGCCACCTCTCGGGCGGCGTCGGCATCGGCGGCGTGCTCGAGCCGCTGCAGGCCAACCCGGTCATCATCGAGGACAACTGCTTCATCGGCGCCCGCTCCGAGGTCGTCGAGGGCGTGATCGTCGGCACCGGCGCGGTGCTGTCGATGGGCGTGTTCATCAGCGCCACCACCAAGGTGGTCGACCGCGCCACCGGCCAGATCCACATCGGCAAGGTGCCGCCCTATTCGGTGGTGGTGCCCGGCAACATCGGCGGCGGCCCGGACCGGCCCTCGACCTATTGCGCCGTGATCGTGAAGACCGTCGATGAACGCACCCGTTCGAAGACCTCGATCAACGAGCTGCTGCGCGATTAAGATCTCAAATTCTTCCCCTTTGCGGAGTCCGCAAAGGGGAAGTGCCCTCGTCTTACGAGGGCGATGGGGTCATGACCCCTCGGCCCCCTCCGGGGCACCTCCCCACTTGAATGGGGAGGGTTAACTCATATGTGACGCTTCCACTCCGGCTGGGCCCGCAGATGCGCGCCTTCCTTGGCAAGGATCTTCGACGTGCGTTCGGGCGCGAAGCCCAGCTCAACGAAGGCGGGGCCGACATTGGCCACTTCGCGATAGTCGAGGATCAGGCCGTCGCGCAGTTGCATCATCGAGCAGCCCTCGAAGCCGACGCGCTTGCCCTCGGCGCCGGGAAGCTTCGAGACGTAGCTGAACGTGTAGTAGGCGTAGAGCATCCTGCCGTCGCTGACCGGCCGGTGCATGTCCCAGCGGAACGCGTGCGCGGTGCGATGGAACCAGTCGTCGATCATCTCGGCGATGCGCTCGCGGCCCACGAAGTCGCCGTAGAACACGTCGTGATAGACGGCGTCCTCGGTGAACAGGCTCGCGAACCCCTTGCCGTCGCGGCGCTCCACCGCCGAGCAGAAGGCTTTCAGCAGCTCTGACGTATCCATTGTTATTCCTCCCGAACGGCCCCGATCATGACTAGACTGGCGGCCGCGGCAAAGGAGAACTGGCATGAGCACATGGATCTTCCTCGGCATCGTCGTCGCCATCGGCCTGTGGCTGATCGCCGTCTACAACGGCCTCGTCGGCGGCCGCAACCAGGCCCAGACCGCGTGGAGCCAGATCGACGTGCAGCTCAAGCGCCGGCACGATCTCATCCCCAACCTGGTGCAGGTGGTGAAGGACGCGATGGGCTATGAGCAGGAGACGCTCACCAAGGTGATCCAGGCGCGCAACAACGCGGTAGCGGCCAGCGGCAACGCCGCGCAATCGGGACCGGCGGAAGCGGCGCTCAGCCAGGCGACGCATGGCCTGTTCGCCCTGATGGAGAACTATCCGCAACTCAAGGCCAACGACAATGTCATGCAGCTCCAGGAGGAGCTGACGACCACCGAGAACAAGATCGCCTTCGCGCGCCAGTTCTACAATGACTCGGTCAACAATTATAACACCCGCCGCCAGAGCTTCCCGGCGGTGCTGGCCGCGGCGTCGCTGGGCTTCGGCCCGATGGACCTGTTCAACATGCCGGAGTCCGAGCGCGAAGTGCCGAAGGTCGCGTTGCGCTGAGAGGGCACGGCGCATGAGCGCCACCACAGACTTCGTCGCTGCCCAGAGCCAGAACCGCCGCAACACGATGGTGCTGCTGGCGGTTCTCACCCTGTTGGCGGGCGGGATCGGCTATCTGGTCGGCGCGCTGCTGGAGACCGAGTCCTCGGGCTCGCTGCCGGCCGTGAGCCAAATGGGCATCGCGGCCGCCGGCCTGATGGCGGCCGCCAGCATCGGCTGGAGCGCGATCTCGCTGGCGGTGGGCGACCGGATGGTGCTGTCGATGGCCGGCGCCAAGGTGATCGAAAAGCAGGACGCGCCGCAGCTTTACAACGTGGTCGAGGAGATCTCGATCGCCGCGGGCGTGCCGATGCCTCGGGTCATGGTGCTGGAGACCGATACGCTGAACGCCTTCGCCACCGGCAACAAGGTCGGCAGCGGCACGATCGCGGTCACGCGCGGGCTGCTGAATTCGCTGAACCGCGACGAGCTGCAGGGCGTGGTGGCGCACGAGATGGCGCATCTCCGCAACCTCGACACACGTTACATGGTCGTGGTCGGTGTCACGGTTGGCCTGATCGCGCTGGTCTGCGACATGGCGCTGCGCACGATGAATTTGGGCCGGATGCGGAGCGACGACCGCAAGGGCAGCTCGGGCGGCGGTATCCTGATCATCGTGCTGCTGGTGGTCGCGATCCTGGCGCCGCTCGCGGCCAAGGCGGTGCAGATGGCAGTGTCGCGGCAGCGCGAGTATCTCGCCGATGCGACGTCCGTGCAGTTCACGCGTAACCCCAATGGCCTGATCTCTGCGCTGGGCAAGCTCGCAGAGAAGGCCGCACCCTGTCCCGGAGTGAGTCGTGCCACGCAACATCTCTTCATCGTCAATCCGATCCACCAGTTCACGTCCAAGACGCCGGCACTCCTCGCCACCCATCCCGATATCGAGGATCGCATCGCTCGCCTGCGCAATCTGGGCGGCTAGCGCCGGGCTCGCGGCGGCATTCGACCTGCAGGGCCACCGGGGCGCGCGCGGGCTGGCGCCCGAGAACACGCTGGCCGGCTTCAAGGTGGCGCAGGATCTCGGCGTCACCACCCTCGAGACGGACCTCGCGGTGACGCGCGATGGCGTCGTCGTCATCAGCCACGATCCGGTCCTCAACCCCGACCTGACGCGCGGACCGGACGGTCAGTGGCTCACGGCGGCAGGACCGGCCATCCGCACGCTGAGCCTGGACGAGTTGAAGCGCTACGACATCGGTCGCGTGAACCCGGCCAGCAAGTACGGCCAGCAGTATCCCGAGCAGAAGCCGGTCGACGGCCAGCGCTTCCCGACCCTGGCCGAATTCTTCGCGCAGGCGGCTCCCGAAGTGCGCTTCAACATCGAGATCAAGATCGATCCCGGCAAACCCGACCTGACGCTGGACCCGGCCACCTTCGCGGGGCTGGTGGTGGAGGAGATCCGCAAGGGCAAGGCCGAGGCCCGCAGCACGCTGCAGTCGTTCGACTGGCGGGGCCTGATCGAGGCCCGCAAGCTGGCGCCCGGGATCGCCACCGCCTGCCTCACCATCGAGAGCGGCAATTTCGACACCGTGCAGCGCGGTAGCGGCCGGCCCTCCCCTTGGCTGGGCGGGCTCGACCTCGCCGCCCAGGGCGGTTCGGTGCCGGCCCTGGCCAAGGCGGCCGGCTGCGCGACCTGGTCGCCGTTCTGGCGCAACGTCACGGCGGAGAACGTGAAGGAGGCCCACGCGCTCGGCCTCAAGGTCGTGCCCTGGACGGTCAACGTCCCGGCGGAGATGGGACGGCTGATCGACCTGGGCGTCGACGGGCTGATCACCGACTATCCCGATCGCGGGGCGCAGATTCTCGCCGCCAAAGGGCTGAAGGCCCGTTAGCAGGCCGTCGAAAAAGCTCGAGTCACGGGGAATAAACGAAACAAACGAAACAAACGAAATAAATGAAGCGAATGTCGCACCCGCCTGAACCCTGACCGCCGGGCAACAATGTTGCTTGTCGGTGCTTCTGGAAGGCCTAATTCAACTAGGCAATTGACTCGGGCAGCTCTGTGTTCTGTATACAGACATGCGCCCG
>CAIYWM010000888.1 GCA_903929895.1 uncultured Alphaproteobacteria bacterium | reverse complement strand
TTGGAGCCCTTGAGCGCGCGGGCGTCCGCTACCTCGGCGCTACCCACGAGGCGAGTGCCGCCATCATGGCAGGCGCCGCCACCCGCGTAGGGTCCGCGCCCGCAATCTCAATATCGATCAAGGGCCCGGGGCTCGTGAATGCGCTTGCGGGCATTTCTTACAATCGCTTCGAGGACATCCCGAGCATCAGCATTGCTGAGGCCTACGGAGCGGGCGCTCCTCGTTGGCGTGAGCACAAGCGTGTTGATCAGGGTGGGATCCTGCAGCCAATCGTGAAGGGCCATTTCTTCCTGTCGGAATGGCCGGACCGGTCTCGTGAGATCCTTTCCTGCGCCGCGACCGAGACCCCGGGGCCGGTGCACGTGGATCTGTGTGACGGGATCTCGACGGCGATCCCGCCGGACAAGGGTGGTGGTACGCCGTCCGTCGGCAGGCTCGATCCGCTCGTGCGGCGCATCCGATCCGCGAGCCGGCCGGTGGTGATCGTTGGATCGGTGGTCCAGCGCATGGCGACGACCGACTTGCTTGAGCGGCTTTCGGTGCCAGTTTTCACGACCGCGGCCGGACGCGGCGCCATCGACGAGTCCTCCCCCTTCGCAGCCGGCGTGTTCACGGGGGATGGGAAGGAGCGTTCGCCAGAGGCGAAGCTGCTGGCGCAGAGCGACCTCGTTGTGGCCGTTGGCCTCAGGAGCGCTGAGCTCACCGGCCAGGGATTCGGGGGACAGCCGATCGTGCGCGTTGATCACCCCGGCCAGCATGCGCGGGAGTTTCCCCGACCGATCGAATCCGATGTCGTCTGCGATGCCGACGGATTTCGGGAGGCTCTCGAGGCCCTTGCCGGCGTCGAGTGGGGTGCGCGTGCCGTCTCGGATTCGCTGGCCCAGCTGAGGGCATCCTTCGAATGCGGTGGCTGGATGCCCGGACACTGCTTCCTCCGAGTCGACGCACTGGATTCGCCTCACATACTGGTGCTCGATACCGGGAGTTTCTGCACCATCGGCGAGCATGCATGGCGTGCCCGTCCACGGCGGGTCCTCGTTGGTAGCAACAATGGCCGCTTCATGGGAGGCGGCTTGCCCTCGGCCGTCGGCGCATCGCTTGCGGCGCCGGGGGTTCCGGTCTACTGCGCCCTGGGGGACGGCGGGATGCAGGCATACCCCGGCGAACTCAAGGCGATCGTCGCAGAACAACTGCCGATCTGCGTCATTTTCATGTCGGACGGCCAGTACGGCTCGATCGCCTGCGCGGCTCCGGCCTCCGCTCCGGTCTCGGCGCTGCGGATGCGATCCCCGAACTGGAGCCGGGTTGCGGAGGCGATCGGAATGCCGGCGGTCGAGTGCGAGGACTGCAGGGCCTTTGACTCGGCGTTCGCGGCATGGAATCGCACGGGTCCGGTCTTCATCGAGTGCCGCTTCGATCGAGATGAGTATCTGCTGATGACCAAGGGGCTTCGCTGAATGCCGCCGAACTCACCACTGGTCCTGGTGCTGGGTGCAGGAAGCGTCGGGCGCCGTCATTTGCAGAATCTAGCGGCCGATGGTTGCCGGCTCTGTGCATTTGATCCCAGGGGGGACCGCCTCGCCGAGGCGGCGGCCGGCACGCCGCTGGTGTTCGCGTCCACGGCGTTCTCGGATTTCGAGGCATGTC
>CAIYWM010000887.1 GCA_903929895.1 uncultured Alphaproteobacteria bacterium | reverse complement strand
GACCGACGCAGAGCGGCGTCGGCAGGGTGCCGGACCGGAAGCCGCGCTCCTGGCCACCGCCGACGATCATCGGCACCAGACGCACGCGCGGCTTGCGCCGGACGTAGAGCGCGCCGATGCCCTTGGGCCCGTAGATCTTGTGGCCCGAGATGCTCATCAGGTCGATGTTGAGCGCCTCGACGTCGAGCGGGATCTTGCCGGCAGCCTGGGCCGCATCGGTATGGAAGAACACCTTCCTCTCGCGGCAGATCCTGCCGATCTCGGCCAGTGGCTGGATGACGCCGATCTCGTTGTTCACTGCCATGACCGAGACGAGGACGGTCTTGTCGGTGATCGCCGCGCGCAGCACGTCGAGGTCCAGCAGCCCGTCCTGGCGGACCGGCAGATAGGTCACCTCGAAGCCCTGCTGCTCGAGATGGCGGCAGGTATCGAGGACGCACTTGTGCTCGGTGACCGTGGTGATGATGTGGTTCTTGCGGTCCTTGTAGAATTCGGCCACGCCGCGGATCGCGAGGTTGTTCGACTCGGTGGCGCCCGAGGTGAAGATCACTTCCTTCTCATCAGCACCGATCAGCTTCGCGACCTGGGCCCGCGCCTTCTCGGTGCCCTCCTCGGCTTCCCAGCCATAGGCATGGCTGCGCGAGCCCGAATTGCCGAACTTGTGGGTAAAGTAGGGCATCATCGCCTCGAGGACCCTCGGATCCATCGGCGTCGTGGCCTGATAGTCGAGATAGATCGGCTGGTCGTTGCGCCGGATTTGGGTAATGGCTGTCATGCTAACCCCTCGTTACTCCTACGCTGCCCTGGCCCTAGAATCGGTGTGGGAAATATCCGACTGTCTTACTCGGATATATAGGCTCTGCCATGCCGCGATCAAGCGTTCGATGTCGGCGGCTTCGCTATTCCAGCCCAGGCTGATGCGGGTCGCGCAGCCGGCCTCCGCCGCCGGCACGCCCATCGCATCCAGAACCGGCGACCGCTGGACCTTGCCCGACGAACAGGCCGCCCCGGCACTGATGCAGACACCGGCAAGATCGAATGCCACGACCTGCGTTTCAGCTGTTACGCCCGGCATCGAAATGCACGTCGTGTTGCCAATCCTGGGCGCCTTTACACCGAAAACTTTGGCTCCAGGAGCAATCTGGACAAGGCAAAATTCGAGCCGGTCGCGGAGGGTGGTCACATCAAGACCGCAAGCCGCCTGCGCGGCAGCGGCGCCGAACCCGGCAACGCCCGGGACGTTTTCGGTACCGGCACGGCGGTTGGATTCCTGACCTCCACCACGACGATCGGGCCGCAGCGGCGCACCGTCGCGGACCACCAGCGCGCCGACGCCTGTCGGGCCGCCCAGCTTGTGGGCGGAAAGGCTCAGATAGTCGACGCCGAGATCGTGAAGGTCGACTGGCGCCTTCCCCGCCCCCTGGACGGCATCGCAATGAACCAGCGCACCGACCGCCCGCGCCAGGCGCACGACGTCGGCAACCGGCTGCAGAACACCCGTCTCGTTATTGGCCAGCATTACCGACACCAGGGCGGGCTCGACCGACGCCGCGAGGACGCGCTCCAGCGCTGCAAGATCGAGAACACCGTCGCCATCGACTGGAAGGATTTCCGCCTGAGGCACCGCACGGCGCACGCTGTCATGCTCGATGGCCGACACCAGCACCCGCCGCCGCCCGGTCCCGGACAGAGCCAGATTGTTGGCCTCGGTACCGCCCGACGTGAAGATCGTCTCGGCTGGCGACGCGCCCACCAGGGCAGCGACTTCGTGGCGTGCCTTGTCGACGATCGCCCGTGCCTTTCGCCCCACGCCGTGGACTGACGACGGATTGCCGCCTGCCCGCAGCGCTTCGACCATGGCGTCGAACGCCGCCGGCCTCAGCGGGCTGGTGGCGTTGTGATCCAGGTAAGCGGCGGCCGACATCTGAAGTTCCGGACTAACTGGCCGCGGCCATCGGGGATTCGGTGTTCGCCGCGGCCGGCGCCTCGAGGAAGCGGGGCGCGAGCTTGCGCTCCAGCACGTCGAGCAGGGTCACAGAGCTCAGGAACAGATGAATCTGGTTCCCGAGTTCTTCCCACAGGTCGTGCGTCAGGCACTTGCTGCGGTCGGCCCGGCAGCCGGTCGCGCCCATCTCGGTGCAGCGCGTGGCGCTGATCGGCTCGTCCACCGCCAGGATGATCTCCGATACCCTCGTGTCCGCAGAGCCCCTGGCGAGGCGATAGCCGCCGCCGGGACCACGTACGCTCTTCACGAGGCCGGCCCGCCGCAGACGGGCAAAAAGCTGTTCCAGATAGGACAGGGAGATTTCCTGACGGGTCGCGATATCCGACAGGGAAACGGGCTTCGCCTGTGCGTGACGAGCCAGATCGACCATCGCCATGACGGCGTAACGTCCCTTGGTGCTGAGCTTCACAGCATCCTCCTCACGACCGGAATCGGCCGGTCCTCGCTATGGAAACGCCTAAAGTTCTTGAAAACCAAGGCGTTGCTACGATATGCCAGCGCCCCAGACAGGGGTTCTAGGCAAAACCAACTGCGCCGCTCGGATTTAATTAATCCGAGCAGGTTGGTCAAGTATAGAGAATCCCCGCAAAACAACCGCCAGATCGGTTACGACCAAAGGGTCGATCAGGGTGAGGAACCGGAGTCTCGATGCCTGACGTGATGTTCACCGGCCCCGAAGGTCGCCTCGAGGGTCGCTATCACCAGAGCAAGGAAGAGCGCGCGCCGATCGCGCTGATCCTGCATCCGCACCCGCAGTATGGCGGGACGATGAACCACAAGGTTGTGTTCTCGCTGTTCCATGTGTTCGTGAATCGCGGCTTTTCGGTGCTGCGCTTCAACACGCGCGGCGTCGGCCGCAGCCAGGGACGCTTCGACAACGGCATGGGCGAACTGTCCGATGCCGCTGCGGCGCTCGACTGGCTGCAGGGCATGAACGCCGACGCCAAGTCATGCTGGATCGCCGGCTACTCGTTCGGCGCGTGGATCGGCATGCAGTTGCTGATGCGCCGGCCCGAGATCGACTGCTTCGTCTCGGTGGCACCGCCGGCCAATTCCTACGACTTCGCCTTCCTCGCCCCCTGCCCCTCGTCTGGCCTGATCGTCGGCGCGGAGAAGGACGAGGTCGTGCCGCAGGCCGACATCCAGAAGCTGGTGGCGCGCCTGTCGCTGCAAAAGGGCATTACGGTCGAGTCCCGCACCATCAAGGGCGCCAACCACTTCTTCCACGACTCGCTCGACAAGCTCGCGGTCGATGTCGACAAGTACGTCGCCAAGAGCCTGCTCAATCCGCCGGGTCGCGCGACGAGCAACAAGGAACCCTGATCGGGGCTTCTCGCTTAAGGATCACTCAGTCGGCCGCCCGTCATCGGACGCGGCGCGCCT
>CAIYWM010000886.1 GCA_903929895.1 uncultured Alphaproteobacteria bacterium | reverse complement strand
GTCGGCGACGCCCGCGAAGGCGGTGGTATGGCTGATCGGGTCAGCCTCGTAATACCGCACGAACTCGCGTGTCACCGCGGTCAGGGTCTCGTCGTCGAGCGACCGGCCCTGCTTGGCGAAGGCCTTGCCCATGGTCACCTTGCTGCCCTGGCCCATGAAGATCCGGACATCGTCCTCGGTGACGGGCGGCAGGCCGTGATCGGCCAGGACGTGGCTGACGGCGAGCTGCATGTCCTTGGCGCTGTCGATCAGGGTGCCGTCGAGGTCGTACAGGACGGTCTCGAAGCGGGAGGCGATGAGCTTTGCGGCATCTGTCTGCATACCGCTTTCTCTAGCACATCCACCTTGCAGGCCCGCCAGCCCTATGGCATCCGACAGGCATGAAATCACCCATTGCCGTGGTCGTCCTTGCGGCCGGCGCGGGAACCCGCATGAAGTCGGCGTTGCCGAAGGTGCTGCATCGGCTGGCCAACCGGCCCATGTTGGCGCACGTTCTGGCCAATGCAGCGGCGCTGAAACCGAGCCTTATCGTGGGCGTGACCGCGCCCGGCGCCACCGAAGTGGCCAAGGCCTTTGCGCCCCATCCGACGGTGGTCCAGAACAAGCCCCTGGGAACGGGACACGCGGCAAAGGCGGCCCTGGTTGCCCTCGCAGGGCACGAGGGGCCGGTGCTGATCGTGTTCGGCGATGCACCGCTCGTGACGACGGCCAGCCTGCGCAAGCTGGTCACGGCCTGCGCCAGGGCGGGGGCAGCGGTCGGTGTTCTGGGCTTCGTCGCCCGCGATCCAACACCCTACGGCCGGCTCATCGTGGAGGGCGGCGAACTGGTGAAGATCGTCGAGAGCAAGGACGCCGACGCGACCGAGCGGGCGGTCGCCTTCTCCAACTCTGGCGTGATGTGCATCGACGGCCGGCTGATCGCATCCTTGCTGGGGGCGATCCGCGACGACAATGCGAAGCGTGAATTCTACCTGACCGATGCCGTGCGCCTCGCGCGCGAGGCCGGCCACAAGGCGATCGCCGTGGCGGGCGAGGAGGCGGAGTTCCAGGGCATCAACTCGCGGGCCGAGCTGGCGGCGGCCGAGCAGGCGCTGCAGCAGCGGCTGCGCGCCGCCGCGATGGCGGGCGGCGTCACCATGACCGATCCCGGCACGGTCTGGCTGTCGGCCGACACGAAGTTCGGGACGGACGTCACGATCGGCCCCAACGTGCGTTTCGGGCCGGGGGTGACCGTCGGGTCGGACACCGTCATCAACGCCTTCTGCGACATCGAGGGCGTGCGCATCGGCAGGGGGGTTCTGGTCGGGCCGTTCGCCCGCATCCGTCCGGGCTCCGAGGTCGCCGACGGCGTCCATATCGGCAACTTCGTCGAGCTCAAGGCCACGCGGATGGCGAAGGGCGCCAAGGCCAACCACCTGGCCTATCTGGGCGATTCCGACATCGGGGCGGGCAGCAACATCGGCGCCGGGACGATCGCCGTGAACTACGACGGCTACGGCAAGCACCGGACGATCATCGGCGCCGACGTGTTCATCGGCTCCAACAGCTCCCTGGTGGCGCCGCTCAAGATCGGCCGGGGGGCGAATGTGACCGCGGGCAGCGTGGTGACGGAGGACGTTCCAGCCGACGCGCTGGCCTTCGGCCGCGCCCGGCAGGTCACGAAGAAGGCGCGCGCGGCGGCGCTTCGCGCGAAGCTGAAGGACCGCGCCGCGGCTCTCAAGAACGCTGCAGCGGAACGGTCCGGCAAGAAATAAGCCCCCCCTTCCGATCGAGGCAGAAAACCATGTGCGGCATCATCGGCATCATCGGTAATGCGCCTGTCACGCCTCTGCTGGTCGACGCGCTGAAGCGGCTCGAATATCGCGGCTACGACTCCGCGGGCGTCGCGACCCTGGTGAACGGGCACATCGACCGTCGGCGCGCCGAAGGAAAGCTGGTGAATCTGGAGGAGCGGGTCAGGCACGAGCCGCTTCCCGGAACCATCGGCATCGGGCACACCCGCTGGGCGACGCACGGCAAGCCCTCCGAACGCAATGCCCATCCGATCGCCACCGATCGGGTCGCCGTCGTGCACAACGGTATCATCGAGAACTTCCAGGAGCTGAAGGACGAACTGATCGCCAAAGGCTTCCGCTTCGAGAGCGATACCGACACCGAGGTGGTGGCGCAGCTCCTGACCTCGATGCTCGACGAGGAGAAGTCGCCCGAACAGGCGATGAGCGAGGCGATGGGCCGGCTGCGCGGCGCCTTTGCGCTAGTCGTGCTGTTCAGTGGCCGTCACGACATTCTGCTCGGTGCCCGCCGCGGCAGCTCGCTGGCCGTCGGATACGGCGACGGCGAAATGTACATCGGCACGGACGCGCTGGCGCTGGCGCCCTTCACCAGGAAAGTGAGCTACCTCGAGGACGACGATTGGGTCGTGCTGAGCCATGGCGGCGCAAAGGTCTACCAGGGCAGCCGGGAAGTGAGCCGTGAAGTCCGCCAGAGCGGCATCACGGGGGCGATGATCGGCAAGGGCAATCACCGCCACTTCATGCTCAAGGAGATCCACGAGCAGCCGGCGGTGATCGGCGATACGTTGCGAAGCTACCTCGATCCCGCGACACGCATGGTGACCCTGCCGCCACTGCCGGTCGATTGGGCGAAGGTGAGCCGCCTCACCATGACGGCCTGCGGCACAGCGTTCTATGCCTGCATGATCGCGAAGTACTGGTTCGAGCAGCTCGCCCGGCTCCCAGTCGAGGCCGAGGTCGCGTCCGAGCTGCGTTACCGCGAGCCGCCGTTGCCCAAGGATGGCGTCTGCATTGCTGTCTCGCAGTCGGGCGAGACGATCGATACGCTGGCGGCGATCCGCTACGCCAAGGCCAATGGGCAAACCATCCTGTCTGTGGTCAACGTCCCGGAGAGCGCGATCGCCCGCGATTCGCACGGCGTGTTGCCGACCCTGGCGGGCCCCGAGATCGGCGTCGCTTCGACCAAGGCCTTCACGACCCAGCTCACCGTCCTGCTGTGCGCTGCGATCGCCGCCGGCCGCGCTCGCGGCACCTTGAGCGCAGCCGCCGAGGCCCAGATCGGGCTCGCCTTGACCGAGCTGCCGGCGCTGGTCAACGAAGCGCTCAACATGGAAGAGCAGTACCGTCAGATCTCCGAGGATATCCTCGCCGAGGCGCGCGACGTGCTTTATCTCGGCCGCGGCACGTCCTTCCCGGTGGCGCTCGAGGGGGCGCTGAAGCTCAAGGAAATCTCGTACATCCACGCCGAGGGCTATGCCGCCGGCGAGATGAAGCACGGGCCTATCGCGCTGATCGACGAGCTGGTGCCGGTCGTGGTCGTGGCGCCCAACGATTCGTTGTTCGACAAGTCGGCGTCGAACTTCGAGCAGGTCAAGGCGCGCGGCGGCAAGCTGGTGCTGCTGAGCG
>CAIYWM010000885.1 GCA_903929895.1 uncultured Alphaproteobacteria bacterium | reverse complement strand
TGTCGACCTGTTCCGGAAAATCCAGACATGGCCGGGCGACAGCGCGACGTCTGAAGTCCTGTTGGTGCGTCGAGATGGCGATGACGCCGTCTTCCTGGTTGCACCGCGTTTCTGGGAGCGCCCAGTCCCGCCCGCAGGGCTCCGCCTCCCCCTCTCGACGCCGAATCTGGTGGCCGCCACCGCGATCCGTCAGGGGGACGGCGCGCGAGTGGGCGTGGACTATCGCGGGGAGAGGGTCCTTGCAGCTTCGTATGCCGCCAAGGCCGTTCCCTGGATCGTGAACGCCAAGTCGGACGAAGACGAGGTGATGGGCCCGATCGATCGCCGGTCCGAGAAGATCGTCCTGGTGTTCGGGGCCACCATTCTGGTGGCGGGCTTTCTGGTCTGGTCGCTCTGGAGAAGCCAGCGCGACGAAGCTAGTGACCTGATGGTGCGCAATCTTCGGTTCGTTCATGCCATACAGGACATGTTCATCGTCTTTGACGGCGACGACCGCATTCTCGAGGTCAACGAGGCCGCGCAGAAGGCCACCGGGTATAGTGCCGAGGAACTCCGGGGGATGGACGCCAGAAACCTCAGAGCGCCCGACCGGACGGACGAGGAGGATCGGCAGACAGCGGTAGTGGCCGGGAGCCGAACAGCGTATCGCACCGTAGTCCGCCGCAAGGACGGCAGCACGTTTCCCGCAGAGGTGCGGATCAGCGCTTTTGAACTCGAAGGACAGTCCTACCGTCAGGCGATCGGCGTCGACATCAGCGATCGTGTGAAGCTGGAACAGGAAGTCCTGCGGCTGGCGCGCGTGAAGCGCTCGCTGCAGGCGGCAACCAGCATCCTGCTGCGCGCCCGGTGCGAGACCGAGATGTTCGATCAGATCTGCAGCGGTCTCGTCGAGTTCGGCGATTACCGGATGGTGGCGGTCGCCGTTGCCAATGACGATCCGGGCAAGACTTTCCGCTTCCCGGCGATTGCGGGTTACGACCAGGGCTATCTCGCCTACGCCCATATCACCTGGAACGACGAGCCCACCGGCAACGGGCCGCTGGGCATGGCGATCAAGACGGGCGCCGTCCAGGTGAACCAGGATTTCGCGAGCAATCCGAAGACACGGCCTTGGCGCGAGGAAGCGCTGCGGCACGGATACCGCTCCAGCATCGTCCTGCCGCTGCGGCGTCACGGCACGGTGGCGGCGGCCCTCGTAATCTATGCGGCGGAGCCGCAGGCGTTCGACGCGGTGGAGGTCCAACTCCTCTCCGCCCTCGCCGACGATATCTCCTATGCCCTGTCCAGGATTGCCTCGAAGCCGGGCGCCGAAGCCTGACGCTCGTCCCGTCAGCGTAGTCTGACGGGAAGCTGGACGACGACGCCGGCGAAGACCTGGAACGACGGCACGCCCCGGCCGCTCTGGATCACCGAGTATTGCGGCTCGACGAAGGTGTTGAGGCTGGCGCCGTTCGGAAGCTCGAACACGCGGCCCAGTCCCAGGCCGACCGGGACCACGGCATTCTTCCCGAGGTCGAACGATGCGATGCCCGAGGATCGCAGATAGAACCCGTCGCCCAGATTGTAGAAAAGCAGCGGCTGCGCGGTCACGGTCTGGAGTGTGCCGTCGAGGGTCTGCTGCCAGGCGGCGAGCATCGTCGTCAGGCCCCAGGAATGGGGGGCGCTGACGACCGTCTGGACCCCCGCCTGCCACTTGGAGGTGCCCAGGGCCTGGGAGCTGGCCGTCGGCACGACCAGCAGCGGACCGATGCCGGTCTTCACGGAGCCGAAGTAGAAGACGGCCAGGTCGAAGACCGTGAAATCGCCCACGCCGTTGACCGCCTTCTCCGGGTCCCAGGCGCTGGCCACGACCGGCATGGACGCGCGCATCATCTGGTCCACGCCGAACAGGGCATGGGGCAGGACGAAGCGAAAGTATCCCTGATCGGCGCCGCTGGACGGTCGCTCCGCGAGCACGGGCTGGGCGTAGTTGTGGAATTCGAACGCCATCCTGGGTGTCAGCGGATCGTTCGACCTGTTCTGCAGATTGTCCGCGCTCGCCTGCGCCATCGCTTGCGCCGGAACGAGGAAAAAGGTGAGCTTCGCCAGCAGGATGGCCCAGGTCCGGACTCGGCCGGACCTCGAGCGGCAGGACGATCTGCCTCGGGCGCGGGCGACAGACGAGCAGGGAGGCATGCCAGGCATGATCGCATCATTCGAACATGGCTTCATCTTCATCAAGACCCGCAAGACGGCAGGGACGGCCATCGAGCTGGTGCTCAGCAGCCTGTGCGGCGACGCCGACATCATCACGCCGATCCATCCCGACGACGAGAAGATCCGGCAGGCGCACGGCTGGCGCGGACCGCAGAATTTCCGCATCGGGCCCGGACCGGCGAGTGCTCACGAGGGTGTTCTCGATCGGGGTGACGAGGCGGACTACCAGGAGATGATGAAGGGAAACCACGCGGGCAACGAGTACTACAACCACATGCCGGCGAGCCTGGCGCGTCGCATGCTCGGCGAGGCGTTCTGGCAGAAGGCCCACAAGTGGACGATCGAACGGCACCCCTACGAGAAGGCGGTGTCGCAGGCCTATTTCAAGATGTGGTTCATGGGGCGGCCCGTCAGCGACTTCCAGCCGGTCCTCGACGAGCTGATCGCGCACGACGAGATCGACAACCGGGACCTCTACACGATCGACGGCCGGGTCGCCCTCGACGAGATCATCCGGCAGGAGGACCTGCCCGCGTCGTTCAAGGCGGTTCTGGCGAAGTCCGGTCTTCGCTTCGATGGCGCGTTGCCGCGCGCCAAGACGGTGCAGCGCGCCGATCGCCGGCCCGCCGCGGAAATCCTGACGGAGCGGCAGAAGAAGGCCATCTACGACTCGTGCCGCGAGACGTTCGAGCTGATGGGCTACGAGCGGTGACGCTCGTGCCTGGAGTTTTTCCGGGCGAGAATGAATCGAGTCGAGCATCTCAACAATGACCTCACCCTGAGGAGCATCGCGCAGCGATGCGTCTCGAAGGGTGGGAACGCGCACCTCGTCTGCAGCCCATCCTTCGAGACGCGCCGCTTCGCGGCGCTCCTCAGGATGAGGTAAGTGCTTGGATCGATTTAGTTCATTTCCGGCCAGCCTCTCAGGATGAGGTGAATGGTTCGAAGCGATACGGAGAGGACCTAGTCCAGAGCGTCATGAATTGAGAAGGAATCGAAAGGGATACCCTTTGATGTGTTGATCTGATTCCTTTGTATAGCTGGGCTCCACGGGGCGCAGGGCACATATTCGAAACAAACGAAATAAACGAAACAAATGAATCGAATGTCGCACCCCTGAAGCCGGTATCATGCTACCGCTGGCGGGTCGCTGTTGCTCGCCGGTGCCTGCAAAAACCTGTTTCAACAGCCGGCTAACGCCGGATCGACACCAGCGGCAGGTCGAAGGGCGCGCTGGCGCCCTTGATGTTGTCGGGCAGCGGCGAGTAGGGCGCGCCGGCGCGGACGCCGGCCAGGACGCCCTCGTCGAACTCCGGTTCGCCGCTCGAGCTGATGACGGTGGCGCCGAGCAGGCGGCCGTCACGGGCGATGACGATTCGCACCACCGTCACGCCCTGACGCTTCTGGGTGTTCGACTGGTAGCGGAAGCCCACGATCTTTCGCAGGACCTCCGAGAGGTAATTGTCGGCGACCTTGGCGCGCGCATAGCTGTCCGCCGGATTGACGAAGCGGTGGTCGGACGGCGGCTCGGCGGAGGAGGCGGAGGGCGGCCGCCGGGCCGGCGCCGTCGAGAGCGGTGAGGGCTTCAGCTCGGGTTTCGGCGCGGGCGGGGGCGGCCTCGGCGGTGTGGCGAGCGCCTGCTGTTGCGGCAGGGGCTTCGGCACCGGGGTGGGCTCGGCCGGCTTCGCCGCGGCCGCCGGTTGGGGCGGCGGCGGTGTCGGCGCCGGTTTCAG
>CAIYWM010000884.1 GCA_903929895.1 uncultured Alphaproteobacteria bacterium | reverse complement strand
GCCGTCGCCTTCCACTCGTCGGCCATCTGGACGCCGACCTTCTTCATCGCGGCGAGCACTGCCGGCGGACCACCGGTGACCGTCATGCCGTTCTTCTTGAGGACGGCCGCCTTCTCGTCGCCAGCCGCCTTGCTCATCTCCCACGACCGCTTCGTGTAGGCCGCGGCCGCGTCCATCACCACCGTCGGGTCCGCGGGCGGCAAGGAGGCGAAAGCCCGCTTGCTGAAGATCAGGGCGTTCTTCGAGAGGATCGCGCCCACATCCGTGAAGTACTTCGTGTTGTCCCAGGCCTGGATGTCGACTCCGGTCTGGGCGCTGGTGAAGAGGGCTTCGATCAGGCCGGTGGAGAAGGCCTGCGGGATTTCGGCGAAGGGCAGGATCGTCGCGTTGAAGCCCAGCAGGGTCGCCATCTTCTGGGTGGCCGTGGAGTAGATGCGGATCTTCTTGCCCTTGAAGTCCTCGACCGAGTTGACCGGCGTCTTGGTGTAGAAGCCCTGGCTCGGCCACACCTGGTAGCCCGCGATCACCATGCCGGCCTTGTCGAACAGGCCCTTGAAGTACGGGTCCTGCAGCTCCATCAGCTTCCACGCTTCCTCGTAGGTCGAGGCGACGAAGGGCACGCCGTCGAGGATGAACATCGGATCCTCGTTGCCATAGACGCCGAGGCGGATTTCTCCAGCCTGCACCTGTCCGCGCTGCACCGCCGACTTGATGCTGTCGAGCTTGATCAAGCTATCGTTCGTGTGAAGCGTGATCTTGAGCTTGCCCGCGGTGCCCTTCTCCACGTCCTCGACCCACTTGCGCAGATTCTGGGTCAGGAAGTTACTTTCGGGATAGCCGCTGGCCATGATCCACTGCGTCTGGGCACTGGCCGTACCCGCCAATGCGAGGCTCGCGCCCACGGCGGCAGCGGCCAGCTTCAATGCCGAAATCCTCGATATCAAGCTCATCCCTGTCCCCTGTCCCGGCTGATAACTGCGACAGAGGCAGCAACATCCATGCCATCGGGTGAGCGCTCTTCGTCCTCAGGCGTCTCTCGTAGCCGGTAGTTCGAGGCGCCGCGTGATCCCGATCGCCGCAAGGAAGGCCTCGTCATGGCTCACCACCACGAGCGCTCCGTCATAGGCGCACAGGCCGGCCTCGATCGTTTCGACCGACTCGATGTCGAGATGGTTGGTCGGCTCGTCGAGGATCAGCAGGGGTGGCGGTCTGGTGCCGCCCAGCAAGCAGGCGAGGCTGGCCCGCAGCATCTGGCCGCCGCTCAGCGTCGACACGATCTGCAACGCCGCATCGGCCCGGAACATGAAGCGGGCGAGGGCCGCGCGGCAGGCATTCTCGTCGGCCTCCGGGTTGAGACGCAGGAAATTGTCGCGGATCGACAGCGACGCATCAAGCAGGCTCACCTCCTGGTCGAGCATCGCGAAGTCTGTGTTGACGCACACGCTGCCCGAACGAGGGGCGAGCTTGCCGGCGATGAGTGCGAGCAGCGTGGTCTTGCCCGAACCGTTCGATCCGGTGACCGCCACGCGCTCCGGGCCGGTGAGGGTGAAAGAGAGGCCGTCGATAATCGCTGGCGCCGTTCCGTAGCCCGCGCTTACGGAGTGCAGGCGCAGCACGATCTTGCCGGCTGGCAGGCCGGTCGAGGTCAAGACCATCGACAGCGGTTGCAGGACCTCGATCCGCTGCCGCGCGGCCACGGCGTCCTCGACCGCCTGCGTCCGTCGCCGCTCGGCGACACGCGCATTGTCACCTGAGGTGGCCTCGGCGCTGTTCTGTCGCGCGCCGGCCAGGATGCGCGGCATGTCGCCCTTCGCCCGCTTGCGCTGGCCAACTCCATCCTTGCGCGCCTTCCGTTCGGACGTGGCCTGCGCCGCCCGCGTCACCTCGGCAACCCGGCGCTCGGCGTCGTCGAGGTCATGCTGTGCGGCGGCCAACTCCAGCGCCTTGCGCTCGCGATAATGACTCGAGTTGCCGCCATAGCGCGTGACGCCCAGCGTGGTCAGTTCGACGATGGCGTCCATCGTCTCCAGGAGCGCGCGGTCATGGCTGACGACAATTGCGCCCGCCCGCCAGGTCGACAGCAGCTCGCCCACGGCCGCGCGCCCCTCGCGATCGAGATTGTTGGTCGGCTCGTCCAGCAGGATGAAATCCGGATCGGCCAGCACCAGCGCGCCCAAGGCGGCGCGCGTGCGCTGCCCGCCGGAGAGTGTCGACAGCAACGTC
>CAIYWM010000883.1 GCA_903929895.1 uncultured Alphaproteobacteria bacterium | reverse complement strand
GGCTCGGGCAAGACGACGCTGCTCACCATCCTCGGCACCATGCGCAAGCCCTCCGAGGGCAAACTGCGGCTGCTCGGAACCGATATCGTCGGTCTGGGCGGTTCCGATCTCGACGTCCTGCGCAACCGCATCCGCTTCCTCTTCCAGAAGCGTAACCTGCTGTCGTCGCTGACGGCGCTTCAGAACGTGATCGCCGGCGTCTCGACGACGCCGCTGGCCGATCCCGCCTGGGACGAGCCGCGCGCGCGACATCTGCTCGGCATGCTCGGCCTCGGCGACAAGGCGTCCGCCTGGCCCGACGAGCTGTCGGGCGGCCAGCAGCAGCGCGTCGCCATCGCCCGCACCATGATTGGGCTGCCCGACCTGATCATTGCCGACGAGCCGACCTCGGCGCTCGACCGCGTGTCGGGACGGCTGGTGGTCGACCAGCTCAAGGATCTCTCGATGCGCGCCAAGTGCGCCGTGGTCCTGTCGACCCACGACGAGCGCATCTTCGACGTGGCCTCGCGCCGCCTCCATATCGAGGACGGCCGCTGCTTCGAAGTCCCCATTCACTACCATTGAGCGCGGCGGCCCAGGCATGCTGCTGTTCCTGATCGATCTCCTCGTGTTCCTGTGCCTCGCCGCACAGTTCGCGATCGCGGGCTATTTCCTCTACCTGGTGTACTGGCTGTTCGAGTTGCCGCGCGACGAAGCCCCGGCGCCCTCATTGCCCGAGGAGTTTCCGCGTGTGCTGGTGCAGGTGCCGGTCTACAACGAGCCGCTGGTGGTGGAACGATCGATGGACGCGATGGGCGCCCTCGACTGGCCGCGCGACCGTCTGACCATCCAGCTTCTCGACGACAGCAACGACATCACCTCAGACATCGCGGCGCACGCCATCGCGCGCCTGCGCCGCGCCGGTATCGATGCGCATCACGTGCGCCGCAGCGACCGCGGCGGGTTCAAGGCCGGTGCGCTGGCGGCGGGCCTGGCCCTCGACGAGGCGCCCTATGTCGCGGTGTTCGACGCCGATTTCGTGCCGCCGCCGGGCTGGCTGAAAGAGGCCATGGCGGCAATGCTCGCCAACCCGCGCGCCGCCTTCGTGCAGACCCGCATCGAGTGGGGCAACGGCGGGCGCAACTGGCTGACACGGGCGCAGCGCCTCATGCAGGACGCGCATTTCGCCGTGGAGCAGGACGTCCGGGCGCGGCGCGGCGTGCCGTTCCAGTTCAACGGCACCGGTGGCATCTGGCGCCGTGCGGCCGTCGAGGAGGCTGGAGGCTGGTCGCACGACACGCTGTCGGAGGATCTCGACCTGGTCTTGCGGACCTACCTGAAGGGCTGGACCGGTGTGTTCCTGATGGACACGCACGTGGTCGGCGAGCTGCCGCAGAAGGTAGAGGATTTCAGCGCCCAGCAGAGCCGCTGGTCGAAGGGCTTCGTGCAGGTCGCCCGCAAGCTGCTGGGGCCGATCTGGAAGTCGGCCTGGCCGGCCGAGGCCAAGCTCACCACCACCGTGGCCCTCGCCCAGCAGCTCATCTTTCCGCTGATCGTCGTCGGGGTGGTGGCCCTGGCCATCTCGATCGTGGGCCACGGCCGGCTGCTGGGGCTTTTCCAGTTCGCCCTCTGGCTGTGGCTGATCGGGATGCTGGTGGTGCTGTTCGGCATGACCTGGGGGGCCTACCGGCGCCTGGAGCGTGGCAGCGTGGCGCGCTACTTGGTCACGGCTGCCAGTGTGCCCGCGCTGATCGTATACCTCGCCGTCGCCAATGCCGCCGCGATCGTGAGCGCAGGCTTCGGCAAGAAGACAGAGTTCAACCGCACGCCCAAGACGGGCGTCTGAGGCAGCGTCGATGGCCATCCTCGCCACCCTGGCTCTTCTCTTCGGCGCCGTGTTCGCGGTCTGCTGCGTCCTGCTGGCCGCCTTCATCGGCAGCCTACTCTACATGGTGGTGCTGCATCATCGCCTGAAGGCCAGTGGGCTGCGTCGCGAGGAGATGCTGCTGTCGACGCCGTTGCCGGCCGACGCCGACCTGCCGCATGTCGTCGTGCAGATCCCGTCGTTCAACGAGGGGCCGGTGGTACGCCGCGGCGCCGAATCGGCGGCGGCGCTCGACTGGCCGCGCGACAAGCTGCACATCCAGCTCCTCGACGACAGCACCGACGAGACGGCCGAGACGGTCCGCCAGGTGGCGGCGGAGCTGCGGGCCAAGGGCTTCGACGTGGTGGCGCTCCAGCGCACCGACCGCAGCGGCTACAAGGGCGGGGCGCTGCACGAGGCGATGCAGAAAACGCCCTACGATTTCTTCGCGATCTTCGACGTCGACTACATTCCTCCGACCGATTTCCTGCGCGTCTGCATGCGGCCGTTCTTCGCCGAGCCCAAGACCGCGTTCGTCCAGGCGCGCTTCGATTTCCTCAACCCGCACGAGAACGCGCTGACCGAGATGCAGATGGTGACGCTCGACGCCCATCTCGGCATCGAGCAGGCGACGCGCTGCTGGGCCGGCCATCCGCTGCCGTTCAACGGCACCTGCGGGATCTGGCAGCGCGCGGCCATCGACGCCGGGGGCGGCTGGAAGGGCGACACCGTCACCGAGGATCTCGATCTCACCTATCGCGGCTGGGTGAAGGGCTGGCGGGCCCTGTTCCTGACCAGTGTCGGCGTGCCGGGTGAACTGCCGGCCGACACCAAGACCTGGCTGCGCCAGCAGCAGCGCTGGCAGGACGGTTTCCGCCACGTCTCGATGCGGATGTTCCCGGAGATCCTGAAGAGCCGGGACATCACCCCATCGGCCAAGCTGGCGGCGCTTCTGCATCTCTGCATGGCGCTGAACCAGCCGGTGCTGCTGGTGGGCG
>CAIYWM010000882.1 GCA_903929895.1 uncultured Alphaproteobacteria bacterium | reverse complement strand
GTCGTCCGTCACCGGCGCCGCAGTTGCCCGGGAGACCCTCGGCGCAGACCACTGGTGGCGCAATGTCCGCGAGCCTGTGCAGTTCGAGCCTGGGTTGAACACCCTGTTGAAAGACGACGTTCGCGTATTTCTCGAAGTTGGACCGAGACCGATTCTGGCCAGCTATGTGCGCGACGTTCTCCGGGAAGCCGGAGCGCGCGGCATCGTCATCGAGACACTGAGCGAGAACGATGGCCAGTCCGCCTTCGATCCGATCGAGCGGGCCGCGTCGAAGGTTGCGCTGGCTGGCGGCAAGATCGAGATGCAGCGTTTCTTTGACCCGGCTCCGGCTTCCGCCATCGTCTTGCCGCTCTATCCCTGGCAGCACACCCAGTTCAAGGTGTCGACGACCGACGAGTCGAGCACCACGCTACTGCCGCATCCACACCCGCTGCTCGGCGCTGGTCTCCGCAAAGACAGTCTCGAATGGTACTCCACTGTGGATCCGGCGCTCTACCCCTGGATTGCCGACCACAAGGTCGGAGATGTCCCAGTGCTTCCGGCGACAGCCTATGTCGAGATCATGCTGGCAGCAGCCCGCGAAACCCATCCAGAGGGAGCTCTGGAGCTTCGCGACCTGGATATCCTCCGGCCGCTCGTGTTCGAGGGCAAGACGTCCTTCGAGACTTGGGTCCGCCTGGCGCACGAGACGGGGATCGTCGAATTGCTGTCGCGACAGCGCGGCGGAGGCGCAGGCGCCGACTGGACTTTCAACGCCCGGGGCATCATCGGCCGGTCGCCGGTCGCCGGAAAGACGACCATCCCGCCGGCGACGCCGGCTCATGCCGTTATCGTCCCCCAGAGCAGCGTCTATGCCTGGGCTCGCGATCTCGGCTTCGACTATGGCCCGACATTCCAGCGCACCCGCCAGGTCGTCTTCCCCGAGCCGAAGTTCGCGATCGGCACCCTGGACCGGCCGGCCTCGCTGGCAGAAGGCACGCGCATCATCGACATCACGGCATTGGATGCTGCTTTCCATGCGCTCTTCGCGACCGAGGAAGCAGGCGTGGCGGATATGCCGATGAAGCGAATGCTGCCTGTCCGCTTCGGCTGTGTTCGCGTGTTCCAGTCCGGCGCTGTCGTCACACGGGTCACCGCGCGCACTCTCAGGCAGTCGCCGAGCTCGATCGTCGTCGATATCGACCTGTGGGACGAGAACGGGACCATCGTCGTTACGGCCCAGAATGTCCGCCTCGTCGAGGCCCCGGCTGAACTGGTCACGGATCCCAGGTCCCTCACCTACCGCACGGCCGCCTGGCATCTCGAACGCGCAGGCAGTCCCTCGACGCTTGCGTCCAGGCATGTTGCGGTCGAACGCTCGGCTGGCAGCGCAGCTGCCCTCTCCGAGGCTTTTCTTCTGCTGGAGGCCGGAACGCTCCGCGCAACCTGGTCAGCACTCCGGAGCAACCCGCCACGCGAATTGCAGGACAGTCAGGAACAGGCGGGTGCCGGCGATGGCGCATCTGGAGCCTCGTTCCTCCGAACTGCGCTGCTTTGGCATCTCGAGGCGAAGAAGCTCGCCGTGGATTTCGATGGCACTCGCGTCGTGGCGCCCACATGTGATCTGCCCGAGATCGACTCCATCGTCAGCACGTTGCTGCTTCGCCACCCGGTGATGGGCGCGGAAGCTGCCAGCGTCTCGCGTCTTGAGAGCATCATCGGTCGCCTGAGCGAGGGAGACCCGACGGCGGTGAGTGAACTCGGCTCACCGCACTGGCGCAATCTGGGAGTCGCCTCGAACCAGATTGGCTGGCTGCGCGATGCCGTCGCGCGCGACGTCGCGGCCTCGCTATCGCGTCATGACGGCAGCCGCCTGGTGCGGCTCCTGATGTTGGGCGCCGATCATGCTGCCACGGCCGTCGATCTCAGCCTGCGTTTCGCCAACGTCGAGATCACCGTCACAGATCCGGACGACGACCGCCTCGAACATGCACGGGCGGCCATCGGCGATGGCGCTCCGCTCGTGCGCTGCCTGACCTGGGGACAGCTCGAGACTCTGCCCGCTGGTTCGCTGGACCTCGCCTTCGCCATCGATTGTCTGAGCGAGATCGCCGCCGGCAGCGACGACGGGATCACGATCATCACAAGGTTGCTGCGTCCCGACGCGCCGCTCATCGCCGGCGAGCTGGCGCCCAGCGCTTTCTGGGATATCGTTCGCGGCAGCCGGCGGCGCTGGTGGGCACGCTCGGCCAACGCCGAATTCCCGGTCGGTGCATTGCTGACAGATCAGGAATGGATCGACGAACTCGAAACGGCGGGATTCACTGGCATATCGGTATCTCCGGCCTTCGGCGAAGCTCGCGTCGGCGTGGTCGTCCACGGCCTGGCCGGCAGCATCGATCGCAATGTGACTTCCGCGGCTGAACCGGCCGTCTTCTCGTGGCAGGGAACCGCGGCAGCCGATCTCAAGGCCCTCATCGGCCATCGCGGCTCCGAGGCCTCGCGACCAGAGCACGGCGCGTCGACCGATCACGTGCTTTCCATCTCCCCGGACGGCAGCTCGGCAGACCCGGTCGAGGCTCTCACTGATCATCTTGATGCGATCGCCGAACAATGTCGGACGCTGGCGGACACGTCAGGCCGCCTCTGGATCGTCGTTGACTTCGGCCCGGTGGACGCACTGGTGCCCCTCGAGCAGCCGCTCTGGTGTGCGCTGATCGCCGCGACGCGTGTTGCGCGCAATGAATATCCAGGCCTGCACATACGCTGCATCGGCTTGGCGGGACAACCTCGTCTTGGTGCGATCAAACGAGCTGCCGACGAGATGCTCGCCCCTGGCGAGGAACGCGAGCTGTTCTTTCTTGGCGACAGCCGCATCGTCTTCCGCGTCGAGCGGGGAACCGCCGCTCCCCGGCCGCCCCAACCCATGGCAAGCAATATGGCTCTGCGCCTTGTGACGCGTCAGGGCTCCGGGCGCGGCGCGCTCGGCTGGATTCCAGAACCACGCCGCGTGCCAGAGGCCGACGAGGTCGAAATCGAAGTCGCGACCACCGGCCTCAACTTCCGCGACGTGATGTGGAACCTGCGCCTTCTGCCGGAAGAGGCCCTGGAAGACGGCTATGCCGGTCCCGGTCTTGGAATGGAGTGCGCGGGCACGATCGTCCGCACGGGGCCCGATGTCGAAGGCCTGACGGTCGGCGACCGCGTCCTCGCCTTCGCCCCCGGCGCCTTCGCCAGCCACCTCATCGTGAAGAGTTTCGCGGTGAGCAAGCTGCCGAGCCAACTGTCGTTCGAGGGCGCGACCACCCTGCCCGTCGCATTCCTCACCGCCTACTACTCCCTCATACACCTGGCCCATCTCGAGGTCGGCGAGACCGTCCTGATCCATGGCGGCGCCGGCGCGGTCGGCCTGGCGGCCCTGCAGATCGCCAAATACCGGGGCGCAACCGTCATCGCGACGGCCGGCAGCGGTGAAAAGCGAGCACTCCTGCGCAGCCTCGGCGCCGACTTCGTCTGCAACTCCCGCACCCTCGCCTTCGCTGAGGAGGTGATGAGTTCCACGAATGGGAAGGGCGTCGACGTCGTCCTCAACTCGCTGGCCGGCGAGGCAATGATCCGCTCGATGGATTGCCTCAAGCCTTTCGGTCGCTTCATCGAACTGGGCAAGCGCGATTTCTACGCCAACACCCATCTCGGGCTGCGGCCCTTGCGTCGCAATCTGAGCTACTTCGGCGTCGACATCGACCAGCTCATCGGCGCCCAAAAGACGCTGTCGCAGCAGCTGTTCTCCGATGTCGTCGGCCATTTTGCGGAAGGCGACTTCGCTCCGCTTCCACATCGCGTTTTCGACGGTGCGCATATCGCCGAGGCCTTCCGGTTGATGCAGCGCGCCGGCCATATCGGGAAAATCGTCGTGACCCCGGCCCGCCAGGCCACCGTCTCGGAGATGCCTGCCAACACCTTTCCAGTCACCGCCGACGGCTGGCACGTCGTTGTCGGCGGCACCAGCGGCTTCGGCTTCGCGGCGGCGGAATGGCTGGCCGGCCGGAATGCCAGCCACATCGCACTGATCAGCCGTTCGGGTCATCTCTCCGACGCCGTCGCCACCCGGGTCGATGCGTTGCGTGAGAAAGGCGTCACCGTAGAGGTCGCGGCCATCGACGTAACCGACGCCGGTGCCCTCGACCGCTTCGTCGATCAACTCGGCAGCGACCGCCCGATCAAGGGTATCGTCCATGCCGCCATGGTCCTCGACGACAGATTGATCCAGGGGACCGACCGCGAGTCGATCGAAGCGGTCCTGCGCCCCAAGGCCAGTGGCGCCTTGCACCTCGAGCAGATCGCCGGGCGGCTCGCGCTCGACTACCTGTTGCTGTTCTCTTCGGCCACGACGCTGTTCGGCAATCCGGGGCAGTTCAACTACGTTGCGGCCAACGCCTATGTCGAAGGCGTCGCCCGGCGTCTGCGCGCGAAGGGGCTTCCTGCGCTCGCGGTTGCCTGGGGAGCGATCGAAGATGCCGGCTATCTCGCGCGGCACATCGAGGCCAACGCGGGTCTGAAGCGGCGTTTCGGCTCCACGTTGATGCCCTCCCGCATGGCGCTGGACGGCCTGGACCGGGCCTTCGACACCGAAGGCAACCAGCTTGCCGACGTTTGTGCGATCGCCAGGGTCGACTGGGCCATGGCCAAGCGGGAACTCGCGGCAGTACGGGCCCCGACCTTCAACGCGGTCGATACCGGCGCCGTGTCCCGCCAGGCCGGCCAGGCCGCCGTCACTCTCGAGCGGTTGCGCGCCATGCCGCCTGAAGAAGCGACGGAGGCCCTGCTCGACATCGTCGTGGAGGAGATCGCACGCGTTCTGCGCCTGCCTCCCAAGGAAGTGGACCGCCATCGGCCACTGGCCGAAATCGGCATGGATTCGCTGATGATGCTCGAGTTGCGCACGACCGTGGAGGCATCGCTCCAGATCGAGTTGCCCATGATGTCGCTGGCGAGCGGCATCACGCCCGCCGATGTGGCTCGACGCATCACGCCGCTCGTGACCGGCGAGGCGACGCGCGAGGCCGTGCCGAGCACGCTGGCGAAACTGTCCTCGAGTCACTTCGCTGAACAGGCGGCAGAGTCGGATGCCTCGGAGCGGCGCGCGGCCATCAACGCCGTGATGCAGCGCGTCAAGAAGATCGACGGACCGTTATGACCCAGCAGCGATCGAACGCCGCTCAGGAGACGGTCGATCGGGTACGACTGGCACTCGGTCAATCCACCGCTCCGCAGGGCCGGCCGGGCTCCGGCCCGGCCCCGGGCGGACGGCGGGAGTTCGATTTCACGACTCTGCCCGAGTACGAGATCCTGAAGATCTGGAGGGCGGTCGGCGATATCACCAAGATCGGCAACCCCTTCTATCGCCTGCACGATGGGCGGGCCGGGAACACGACGTCGATCGACGGGCGCACGGTCGCGAATTTCTCCTCCTACGACTACCTCGGCCTGAACGGGCCTCCCGACATCGCAGCGGCGGCAAAGGATGCGATTGACCGGTTCGGCACCTCAGTGTCGGCCAGCCGGCTGTCGGCCGGCGAAAGGCAGGTCCATCGAGATCTTGAGGCCGCGCTCGCGCGCCTGAGCGGCACCGAGGATGCCATTGCCTTCGTTAGCGGCCATGGGACGAATGTATCGGTGATTGGCGAATTGCTGGGGCCGGAAGACCTCATCGTGGCGGACGCCGTCATCCACAACAGCATCGTCGAGGGCGCCAAGCTATCGGGTGCCAAGCGCATCCTGTGCCCGCACAACGATCTCGACGCCATGGAACGCGCGTTGCGACTCAACCGGGCACGCTATCGACGCGCCCTGATCGTCGTCGAAGGTCTCTACGGCATGGATGGCGACGTCCCGGACCTTGCTGGCCTGATCAAGCTAAAGCGCCGGTACAATGCCTGGCTCATGGTCGACGAGGCGCACGCGACCGGCGCGCTCGGCCATACCGGTCGCGGCATCGCGGAGGAACAGGACGTCGATCCGACCGAGGTCGAGATCTGGATGGGCACGCTCAGCAAGACGCTGGCGGCAGCCGGGGGCTATGTCGCGGGAAGCCGCGCCCTCATCGAACTGATCAAGTACACTTCGCCGGGCTTCGTCTTCAGTGTCGGACTTTCTCCGCCTGTGGCTGCGGCGGCAACCGCTGCCGTCGACGTGATGATGCGCGAGCCCTGGCGGGCGGCGGCACTCCGTCGCAATGGGCTGGCCCTGTTGACGAAAGCCAGGGCGCACGGCCTCGACACGGGCCTGAGCATTGGCGCGTCGGTCGTCCCGGTCATCGTCGGCAACTCGCCGCAGACGGTGATGCTGTCCGAGCGGCTGCTGGAACGCGGATTCAACGTCGTGCCGGCGGTTTTCCCGGGCGTTGCCGAGAACCAGGCACGGCTCCGGTTCTTCGTCACGTCCGAGCATACGCCTGAGCAGATCGACGCCGTGATCGAGGCCGTGGCCGAGGAACTGCCGAAGATTCGCAGCAGTTCCTCCTTCGTCAGCACCATCGCCGGTCGCTGACCGCGACATGGATTTCAAGACGATCGTCATCACCGGCGCGTCCAGTGGCAGCGGCGCGGCCCTCGCCCACGCGCTCGCCTTGCCGGGCCGCGAGATCGAGCGCCTTGAAGCGGTGACGCTCGCCTGTCGGGCAACGGGCGCGACGTGCAGGACCGCCAGCCTTGACGTGTCGGAAGCCGATGCACTCTAGGCCTTCCTGGTGGACGTCGTGCGAGAAACGGGCATCGACCTGCAGAGGAACAGGCGCGCGAGAGGGAATCAGGGTCGGCTTCGCCTGTCCCGGCTTCGTCACCACCGCGATGGCCGATAAGGATCGCTAAAAGGGGATGTCAGCACCGACATGAGCTGTCAGAAATGGACCAAATGAAACGGCATATCTCCGTCATCGGGCTGGGCTATGTCGGCCTGCCCGTGGCC
>CAIYWM010000881.1 GCA_903929895.1 uncultured Alphaproteobacteria bacterium | reverse complement strand
GAGTTTGGTTCGTGCCATCGCTTCGAGCCGTCGGGCGCGCTTCACGGCATCATGCGCGTGCGCAACTTCACGCAGGACGACGCACACATCTTCTGCAGCGAGGAGCAGATCGAGAGCGAGACGATCCGCTTCTGCGAGCTGCTGGGCTCCATCTACAAGGACCTGGGCTTCCCGGACTATTTCGTGAAGTTCTCGGACCGTCCGCCGGTCCGCGCCGGGTCCGACGCGGTGTGGGACCAGGCTGAGGGGGCGCTCAAGGCGGCGTCCAAGGCGGCCGGGCTCGAGCTCATCCTCAATCCCGGCGAAGGCGCGTTCTACGGGCCCAAGCTGGAGTTCGTGCTGCGCGACGCGATCGGTCGCGACTGGCAGTGCGGCACGCTGCAGGTCGATTTCGTGCTGCCCGAGCGCCTGGACGCGAGCTACGTGGCCGAGGACGGATCGCGCCGGCGCCCTGTCATGCTGCACCGCGCCATCTTTGGCAGCTTCGAGCGGATCATCGGAATCCTGATCGAGAACTATGCCGGCCGCTTCCCGCTCTGGCTGGCGCCGACACAAGCGGTGGTGGTCACGATCGTGAACGACGCCGATGGCTATGCCGAGGAGGTCGCGGCGGCCCTTCGCGCGGCGGGCATGCGGGTCGACACCGACCTGCGCAACGAGAAGATCAACTACAAGGTCCGCGAGCATTCGCTGGCCCACGTGCCGTTGATCCTCGCGGTCGGCCGGCGCGACATGGAAGCCCGCACGGTGGCGATCCGTCGCCTGGGCTCGGAAAAGCAGGAGGTCCTTGAACTCGGGGCCGCCGTCACTACACTTTCAACGGAGGCCCGGCCGCCCTTCTAGGGCGGTCCGGTCTCAATATTCGCCCCGAAGCCGGGGCTTCAACACAGGAGAAAGACATAGCACGACCTGCCCAACAGACTGCGCCCACCCGCGAGGGTCCGCGCGTCAATAATGAGATCCGCGCGGCGCAAGTCCGACTGATCGACGAGAACGGCGAGATGGTCGGCGTCGTCAGCACACGCGAGGCCATCGAGATGGCCGAAGAGGCAAGCCTCGACCTGATCGAGATTTCGCCCAATGCCGTACCGCCGGTCGCCAAGATCTCCGACTACGGCAAGTACAAGTACGAAGCCCAGAAGAAGGCCCACGAGGCGCGCAAGCACCAGAAGGTCATCGAAGTCAAAGAGATCAAGATGCGCCCGAACATCGATGATCATGACTACGAGGTGAAGATGCGCGCCATGAAGCGGTTCATCGAGGAAGGCGACAAGGTGAAGGTCACCCTGCGTTTCCGCGGCCGCGAGATGGTGCATGCCAACCTCGGCATGGAAGTGTTGAACCGCGTGCGCGGCGAGATGGACGAGCACACCAAGATCGAGTCGATGCCGCGCATGGAAGGCCGGCAGATGATCATGGTGCTGGCGCCCAAGTAAGCACGGAGTAAGCGCCAAGTAAGCGTTCGTATCGGCGCCGAACAGGCGGCCCCTACTTCTTCAGGGGCCGCTGCCGCAGCGTCACCGTTCCGTCGGTACGCTGTTCGTCGGGGTTGAAGCGCCCCGTGGCCACGTCATCGTCCGGCCACCTCACGCTGTAGACGGTCTCGCCGGCAAACGACATCGGTCCCTCACCCTTCGCGGACTTCCAGTAGTTGCATCGCACCCCGTCACCGGGGTCGATTTGCTGCGCCAGACAGAACTGGTGCAGCACGTAGGGAATGAAGCGGGCGCGCCCGCCCTCGGGCGCGGTGGCAACGTTCAGGCCGAACGACGAAGGCTGCTGGTTGCAGCGCGCGCGCGCCATGATTTCGGACGTCCCCGGCGTACGCATCTGCAGCCCATCGAGTTCCGCCCGCAAGCCCTCCAGGGCATGGGTACGGGCGGCATCGGCGAAGTTGGCGGCAACCAGCGCGGCCTCGTAGTGGCCAATCGCTTCGGCGACCTGGGCTTCCGGATAGCCTGACCGCGCAAGGTCACGCGACCACGAGAGGGTTTCGAGCGCGCGCACAACCATCTCACCGGTCAGGCCCGCGCTTTCGCCCCACTCGCCCAGCACGTTGGCCGGGGTCCAGCAATACTTCAGGAGATTGTAGCCGCCCGATTCGACCGGCAGGGCTCGCGTCTTCAGCACGCCGATCGATTGCGCCACCACGGTTTTCATCAGCAGGTACTGCACGGCGGGATTGTCGCGCACCTTCTCCGAACTGGAGAGTTCGGTCATCGGCGTCGCCGCGGCTTGCGCATTGGCCGGCGGTGCAGGCGGTTCCGTTCGAAGGGATGAGACGGGCGGCCCCTGCAGCTGCGCCTGAGCCGGCACCGCCGCCAGGAGCGCCAGAAGAGCGAATGCTACAGTCTTCATTGTTCCGGAATCCCTGGTGGGCGCGGAGAATGCTAGGCTTCGCCCGTGAGACAACGCATCACGACCCTTCTCGTTGCGGCTGTGTTCGGCGTGTCCGCGGCGGCCCAAGCGCAGGCGCCCGCTCCCGCACAGACACTGAACAGGGAGGCCGCGCGCCTCCTCTCCGACTTCCAGAGCGCCGGACCCCATCGCGCTTTCGTCGTATCGCCCGACGGACGAGCGAGCTGGTGGGCCGGCGCCAGCGGAGCGGACCCGGCGCTCGCCATAGCATCGGCCCTGAAGCGCTGCCTGGAGCGCACCCAGCAGGAGTGCAAACTCCACATCGTCAACAACTACACGGTGGCCGGACACGACTGGCGCGAGTTGGCGCCGGCCCGTTCCGCCGGGGCGGTCGATATCGGGCGGCTGCGGCCGCAGCCCTACTGGTCGATGCGCGGCCCGCAGCTCGCCACCGGGCTGCTCGTCTGGAGCCACGGCTACAGGGCCGGCCGGAATTCAACGGAGAGCGCACCGCAGTCCTGGGTCGGCCAGTTCACCCGCCTGGGTTACGACCTCTACCGTTTCGATCGCGAATGGATCACCGACTGGGCAAGCGACGCCACGGCGCTGGCCGACGCCGTCGCCAAAGCGAAGGCGATGGGGTACCGGCGCGTCATCCTCGCCGGTCAGTCGGCGGGCGCCTGGGTATCGCTGGCGGCGCTGCAGCGCGGTGCCGCGGCCGACGGCGTGATCTCGATCGCCGCGGCCCATCATGGAACGGTCGAGAAGATGCGCGATCTGACGCGCGCCCGCTCGGAGTGGCAGCGCGTGCTCGAGGGCATCAAGCACGGGCCGCGCCTCATCGTCGTGAACTTCGCTGACGATGCCTACGACGTCGGCGGCCGCATGGACGATGCCCGCTCGATTCTCGCCAGGAACGGCGTCGAAGCCGAGATCATCGACGCGCCCGAAGGCTTCAAGGGCCACGGCGCCGCCGCCGACTCCTCCTTCTCCCGCAAGTTCGGCGCCTGTTTCACGGCCTTCATCGAGACGGGGAAGAAGCAGGCGCCCTGCTAAGGCATGTACGAGCCACCGTTGACGTGGAGCACCTGGCCGGTCGTGGCGTCGGACTCGTCGGAGGCGAGGAAGACGGCGGTGCGGGCGATCTGCTCGGGGGACAGTAGCCTGCCGCCCAGCGGGATGTTGGCGCGCGCCATCTCGACGAGCTCGGCATCGGTGTTGCCGTAGCGCGGCTGGGCGGTGTCGGTGGTGCCGGGGGCAATCGCGTTGACGCGGATACCGTGCGGGGCGAGTTCGAGCGCCATCGCCCGCGTCATCGAGACGATGCCGCCCTTGCTGGCGCTGTAGTGGACGCCGCGCATGGCGCCGCGGATCGCCTGCGAGGAGAGATTGATGATCGAGCCGCCCGTCCGCCCGGCGGCGATCAGTGCCTTGGCAACGGCGATGGTGGCGAAGCAGCCGGCCTTCAGGTTGATGTCCATGAGGTAGTCCCAGTCGCTCTCCTGCATTTCGAGCAAGGGGACCCGGGGATAGACGCCGGCATTGTTCACCAGGATGTCGGGCGGGCCGAGCACCTGCACCGTCTCGGCGACCATCGCCTCGATCTCGGCGACCTTCGAGACGTCGGTCTTCAGGAGGTGGGCCTTCCGGCCGACCTGGGCGATGCCGCGCGCCACCGCCTCGGCGCCGGGCCGGTCGTCGAGCCAGCTCACGGCCACGTTGGCCCCCTCGCCCGCCAGCGCCCGCGCGATCGCCGCCCCGATGCCCTGCTGGGCACCCGTCACCAGAGCCACCTTACCTGCCAGTTTCATGCGAAAATCCCCGTCAAATGGCCCTTCGGCCCGGTCCCGGCATGCTTGCACGTATCGGGCCGCCTCTGTATAAGCCCCGTTCCTTCGAGCGGCTTGGCCAATAAGGGCATTGCCTCGGCAGCTTCGTAAGGACTTTCCGGTCGTCTGTTCACGCAGGGGACCGGGGCCGGCGCGAAAGCGCTAACCCTTTGAAAAGGAACAAAAATGCCCAAGATGAAGACCAAAAGCGCGGCCAAGAAGCGTTTTCGCTTCACCGCGTCCGGCAAGGCAAAGCATGGGGTCGTCGGCAAGCGCCACGGCATGAGCAAGCGGGGCAACCGCTTCCTCCGTCAGGCGACCGGCATGGCGATCGTGTCCGATCCGGATACCCGCATCCTCAAGCGCAACTTCTTCCCGTACGAGAGGTAGACCATGGCACGCGTAAAGCGGGGCGTGGCTGCACACGCTCGTCACAAGAAGGTCCTGAAGCTCGCCAAGGGCTATCGCGGCCGCTCCAATGCGGCGTTCCGCGTCGCCATCGAGAAGGTCGAGAAGGGCCTTCAGTACGCCTATCGCGACCGCCGCAACAAGAAGCGCGCGTTCCGGGGCCTCTGGATCCAGCGCATCAACGCTGCGACCCGCGAGCATGGCATGACCTATTCGCAATTCATGAACGGCATCCTCAAGGCCGGGATCGAGATGGACCGCAAGGTCATGGCCGATCTCGCGACCCGGGAGCCGGCAGCGTTCAAGGCTTTGGTCGACCAGGCCCAGGCCGCCCTCAAGTAGTCTTCCGCGCGTCACGCGCGGCTGGCAGACATCGCAAAGAGGGAGCCTGGACCACAGGCTCCCTTTTTTCGTGTTCGGTTTCGAGAGTGGGAAAGATGGACGATCTTTCGACGATTCGCAGCGAGGCGCTCGACGCCGTGCAGGCCGCCGCCGATCTCGGCGCGCTGGAAGCCGCCCGCGTGGCGGCGCTCGGCAAGAAGGGCAGCGTCACCGGCCTGATGAAGACGCTGGGCGGGCTCGCGCCCGAGCAGCGCAAGGAATTCGGCGCGCGGGTGAACCAGCTCAAGGGCGAGATCGAAGCGGCACTCGAGGCCCGCAAGGGCTCGCTCAGCGCCTCTGCCCTCGAAGCCCGGCTGGTCGCCGAGAAGATCGACGTCACCCTGCCGGCGCGCCCCGAAGGACAGGGCACGCTGCACCCGATCGGCCAGGTGATGGACGAGGTCGGTGCGATCTTCGGCGAGATGGGATTCACCTGGGCCGACGGTCCCGACATCGAGGACGACTGGCACAACTTCACCGCCCTCAACATCCCGCCCGACCATCCGGCGCGCCAGATGCAGGACACATTCTACCTGCCGCCGCGCGCCGACGGCACGCCGATGGTGCTGCGCACGCACACCTCGCCGGTGCAGGCGCGCACCATGCTGAGCAAGGACGTGCAGAAGCGCCTGGCCGACGGCGGCTCGCTGCGCATCATCGTGCCGGGCCGCACCTACCGCATCGACAGCGACGCCACGCACACGCCGATGTTCCACCAGGTCGAAGGCCTGGTGATCGACCGCACGACGCACATGGGCCATCTCAAGGGCTGCCTGGTCGATTTCTGCCGCGCCTTCTTCGAGGTCGACGACCTGCCGCTGCGCTTCCGCCCCTCCTACTTCCCCTTCACCGAGCCGTCGGCCGAGGTCGATATCGGCTGCTCGTGGAAGGACGGCGAACTCAAGATCGGCGCCGGCGATTCGTGGCTGGAAATCCTGGGCTCGGGCATGGTCCATCCCAACGTGATCGCCAATTGCGGCCTCGATCCCGCCATCTACCAGGGCTTCGCCTTCGGCATGGGCATCGATCGTATCGCCATGCTGAAATACGGCATTCCCGACCTGCGGGCCTTCTTCGACGCCGACCTGCGCTGGCTGCGCCACTACGGCTTCTCGGCCCTGGAGACACCCTCGCTCACCGGAGGGCTCGGACGATGAAATTCACCCTGTCCTGGCTGAAAGAGCATCTCGAGACCGACGCCACGCTGGTCCAGGTGCGCGACACGCTCACCATGCTCGGCCTCGAGGTCGAGAGCCTGACCGATCCGGCCGAAGCCCTGAAGGGCTTCGTCGTGGGCTACGTGGTCGAGGCGGTGCAGCATCCAAACGCCGACCGGCTGCGGGTCTGCAAGGTCGACACCGGCAGCGGCACGACCGTCCAGGTCGTGTGCGGCGCGCCCAACGCGCGCACCGGCATGAAGGGCATCTTCGCGCCGACCGGCAGCTACATCCCCGGCACCGGCATCACGCTGAAGGCCAGCAAGATCCGCGGCGAGGAGAGCAACGGCATGCTCTGCTCCTCGCGCGAGCTGCAGCTCGGCGACGACCATAGCGGCATCATCGACCTGCCGGCCGAAGCGGTCACCGGCCAGTCCGCCGCCGAGGCGCTCGGCCTCGGCGATGCGGTGATCGAGATCAAGGTGACACCGAACCGCGGCGATTGCCTGGGCGTCCACGGCATCGCCCGCGATCTCGCGGCGGCCGGCCTCGGCACGCTGAAGCCGGTGAAGGCCGACAAGATCACCGGCGGCTACCAGAGCCCGATCAAGTGGACGCACGACTACGTGCCCGCGCCGGACAGCCCCTGCCCGATCGTGGTCGGCCGTCATTTCCGCGGCGTGAAGAACGGCCCCTCGCCCGACTGGCTGCAGCGCCGGCTGAAGGCGATCGGCCTGCGCCCGATCTCGGCGCTGGTCGACATCACCAATCTCGTGACCTTCGACCTCAACAGGCCGCTGCACGTGTTCGATGCGGCGAAGCTCTCCGGCGACCTCGTCATGCGCCAGGCGCGCGACGGCGAGCAGATCCTGGCGCTCGACGGCAAGACCTACACGCTCGACCCGGCGGTCTCGGTGATCGCCGACGCGAACGGCGTGCACGGGATCGGCGGCATCATGGGCGGCGAGGAGACCGGCGTGCAGGAGAGCACGACCGAGGTGTTCCTCGAGGCCGCCTACTTCCAGCCGATCGGCATCGCCGCCTCGGGCCGCAAGCTCGGCATCCTGTCGGACGCGCGCTATCGCAACGAGCGCGGCATCGATCCGGAATCCTGCTGGTGGGGGGCCGAGGTCGCGACGCGACTGATCCTCGACCTGTGCGGCGGCGAGTGCAGCGAGCTGGTGTCGAGCGGCGTCATGCCGACGTGGCAGCGCAGCTACACGCTGCGCACCGACCGCGTGCAGACGCTGACCGGCATCGAGGTCTCTTCTGCCGATACCGCCTCCATCCTCGCGAAGCTGGGCTTCGGCGTCGAGGGCAGCGGCCCCTGGACCGCCTCCGTGCCGTCGTGGCGTCCCGACATCGTGGGCGAGGCCGATCTCGTCGAGGAAGTGACGCGTGTGTTCGGGTTCGACAGGATCCCGACCACCTCGCTCCCACCGGCGTCGACCATGTCGCGGCCGGTGCGCGACCCGCTGCAGCGCCGCACGCCGCAGGCGCGGCGGGCGCTGGCCGCGCGCGGCATGAACGAGGCCGTGACCTGGTCCTTCCTGCCGCTCAAGAAGGCCGAGCGTTTCGGCGGCGGGGCTGCGGACGTGCGGCTGCTCAACTCGATCGACGCGACCCTCGACACGATGCGGCCCTCGATCCTGCCCAACCTGATCGATGCAGCGTCGCGCAACGAGGCGCGCGGCCTGTCCGATCCGGCGCTGTTCGAGGTCGGCCCGCAGTACAAGGACGCGACGCCGCAGGGCCAGCGCACCGTCGCGGCCGGCATCCGCCACAACATGGCGGTGCCGCGCAACTGGACGGGGCCCGCGCGCACCGTCGATGCCTTCGACGCCAAGGCCGATGCGCTGGCGGTACTGGCGGCCATCGGTGCGCCGGACACGCTGTCGTCGCAGGCGGGCGCACCCAACTGGTATCATCCCGGCCGCTCGGGCGCGCTCAAGCTCGGCGATCGCGTGATGGCCTATTTCGGCGAGTTGCATCCCGAGATCGTCGCCGCCGCCGACCTCAAGGGGCCTGTGGCCGCCTTCGAGGTGTTCCTCGACGCGCCGCCGCTGCCCAAGGCGAAGGCCACCAAGGCGCGGCCGAAGCTCGTCCTGTCGCCGCTCCAGCCGCTCGAACGCGACTTCGCCTTCCTGGTCGACACCGGCGTCGAGGCGGAAAAGCTGGTGCGGGCCGCGCGCAACGCCGACAAGGTGATGATCACGGCCGCCCGCGTATTCGACCTCTATGCCGGCAAGGGCGTGCCGGAGGGCAAGAAGTCGCTGGCCATCGCCGTCACCCTGCAACCGGTCGAGCGTACCCTGACCGATGCGGAGATCGAGGCGGTTTCCGATAAGATCGTGGCGGCCGTCGCCAAGGCGACGGGTGCCGTGCTGCGTGGGTAACACTCTTGTCGTCCTGAGCGCAGCGAAGGACCTGGCGTCGGCTCCGGGACCAGCCTTTGGAGCT
>CAIYWM010000880.1 GCA_903929895.1 uncultured Alphaproteobacteria bacterium | reverse complement strand
CCCGTGACCGCAATCTTGGTCCCGTTGATCGCGATCCGGCCTTCGCCGAACCAGCGCACCACCAGCGGGTAGAGGCGATGTTCCTGGCGCAGGATGCGCGCCGCAAGCGTTTCCCCGGTGTCGTCGGCTAGGACCGGGACCACGGCCTGCGCGATGATCGGGCCCGAATCGAGGTCCGGAGTCACCAGGTGGGCGGTGCACCCGCTCACCCGGACCCCGGCCTCCAGCGCCTGGCGTTGCACATGCAGGCCCTTGAAGGCTGGCAGCAGGGATGGGTGGATGTTGATCAGCCGGTCTTTCCAGCGGGTGGGGAACCACGGGCTGAAAATGCGCATGAAACCGGCCAGCACCACCAGTTCGACATCGTGCCGCTCGAGTTCGGCGGCGACGGCCCGGTCGAAGGTTTCGCGATCGGGGTGGTCGCGGTGGGAGACGATGGCCGTGGGGATACCGGCCGCAGTGGCGATCGCCAGTCCCGGCGCATTTTCCCTGTTGCTCACGACGCAGCCGATCTCGGCCGGATAGTCGGCGGCCCTGGCCGCGTCGATCAGCGCGGCAAGGTTGCTGCCGCGGCCGGAGATGAGAACCCCAACCTTCAGCTTCGCCATAGGCTCTCGGCATGGTCGACGACACAGTCGGCCTCATCGGTCGGGGCCGTCTCGATCACGCCGATCTCGCTCACCTGCTCGTCGGTCTCCGTCAGCGCCTGGGCGACGCGCGCGGCATCGTCCTTCGCGACGACCACGATCATGCCCAGGCCGCAGTTGAAGGTCCGCAGCATGTCATCGGTCGGGACCTGGCCCACGTCGCGCAGCCACTGGAAGACGCGCGGCGGCGTCCATTGACGCGCATCGAGTCTCGCGCGCATCCCGTCTGGCAGGCAGCGCGGCACGTTGCCGGGCAGGCCGCCGCCGGTGATGTGGGCGAGGCCCTTGATCGCGCCAGTGGTCCGGATCACCTGAAGGAGCTGCTTCACATAGATGCGCGTCGGCTCGAGCAGGGCCTCGCCCAGCGATGCATCCGCGAAGGGGGCGCGGTCGGGGTATTTCAGGCCGCTGCGCTCGACGATCCGGCGCACCAGCGAGTAGCCGTTGGAGTGAGGGCCGCTCGAGGCGAGGCCCAGCACGACGTCGCCGGGCGCGATGTCGCCGCGCGGCAGCAGGGCGTTGCGTTCGGCCGCGCCGACGGTGAAGCCCGCGAGGTCGTAGTCGCCGTCGGCATACATGCCCGGCATCTCCGCGGTCTCCCCGCCGACCAGCGCGCATCCCGCGCGGCGGCAGCCTTCGGCGATGCCGGCGACGAGGCGGCGTCCGACATCGACGTCGAGACGGCCGCTGGCGTAGTAGTCGAGGAAGAACAGCGGCTCGGCGCCCTGCACCACGATGTCGTTGACGCACATCGCGACGAGGTCGATGCCGACCGTGTCGGGGACGGCGGCTTCGATGGCGACCTTGAGCTTGGTGCCGACGCCGTCGGTGCCGGACACCAGGATCGGATCGGTGAACCCGGCCGCCTTGAGGTCGAACAGCCCGCCGAAGCCGCCCAGCCCGCCCATCACTCCGGAACGGTTGGTGCTCTTGGCCAACGGCTTGATGTGCTCGACGAGGTCGTCGCCCGCGTCGATGTCGACGCCGGCGTCCTTGTAGGTG
>CAIYWM010000879.1 GCA_903929895.1 uncultured Alphaproteobacteria bacterium | reverse complement strand
TGCAGACGTTCATCGGGTTCCACTTGGGAACCTCGCGATAGGTGAAGCCGATCGTGTCGGCGGTCAGCCGCAGCGACGGCTCGGGCGGGAAGATGTAGGTCCCGCGCGAGAGATATTCCTTGATGATGTCGTTCTGCGTCGTGCCCTGCAGCTTCGACCGCTCCACGCCCTGCGCCTCGGCGGTGGCGATGTACAGCGAGAGCAGCCAGGCCGCCGGCGCGTTGATCGTCATCGACGTGTTCATGCGGTCGAGCGGGATGCCGTCGAACAGGGTGCGCATGTCGCCGAGATGCGAAATCGGCACACCCACCTTGCCGACCTCGCCCTTGGCCAGCACATGATCGCTGTCGTAGCCGGTCTGAGTCGGCAGATCGAAGGCGACACTGAGGCCGGTCTGGCCGCGCGCGAGATTGGTGCGGTAGAGCTCGTTCGACTTCTCGGCCGTGGAATGGCCGGCATATGTGCGAATGAGCCAGGGCTTGTCGCGGTTCGGAATTGTCATGTGTGGCGGTTCGCAGGGCTGTTGACGTATTCTTGGGTACACCAGATCATGCTGCGTCGCAGCATCGAAGATTTTGCAGTGCGGCGGAAGGGAAAAGAGGGGATTTGAGCGACGCTTCTTCCCCATGGGTGCAGGCGGCCGGCCCGACGCCGGCAGAAACCTCCAGCCCGACCTCTGCCCCTGGTACGCCTTGGAGCGCCGACATGACCCCGAGCCGGCCGGTCTATGACGGGCGGCTGGGCGAGATCTACGCCATCTACCTGCGCCATCTTGCGTTGATGCTGCTGACCCTGGGCTGGTCGCGCGTCTGGGGCCGTACCCGCATCCGGCGCTATGTCTGGAACCATCTCTCGGTACTGGGCGACCGGTTCGAGTATCGCGGGCGTGGCATCGAGCTGATGATCGGCTTCCTGCTGGCGCTGCTGCTGGTCGCCGCCTGGTCCGGTCTCATGTACCTGGTGTGGCTGTACGTCTTCCACGAGAAGCCGTTCGCCAGCTTCGGCCTGTTCGACCTGTTCTCGCTGTCGGTCGTGCTGATCGGCTTTCCGCTGGCCTATGTCGGGCACTATGCCGGCCTGCGCTACAAGCTCTCGCGCACCCGCTGGCGCGGCATCCGGTGCGGCATGGCGGGCTCCGCCTGGGGCTACGGCGCCACCGCGACCTTCCTGCAGTTCGCCAATGCGATGACCGCCTACCTGCTGACGCCGGTCGTGTCGGTGAACCTGGCGCGCCCGCGCATCGTCAACACCCGGGTCGGCACGCAGGGTTTCGACTTCGCCGGCCGCGCGGGCGACATCTACGGGCGCTATCTCGGCTACTACTTCCTGAACATCGTGGCCTGGGTCGCCGCGGCCGTCGCCACCTTCATGGCGGTCGGCGGGACGCTCGAAACGCTGGGCGTCTCCTCCGACGACTTCCTGAAGCTGTTCGCCCATCCCAGCCTGCACACCGTCGTCGTGCTGCTGCTCGTCGCCTTCGGCGCCTATCTCCTGTTCGGCCTGCTCATCCTGCCGCTGCGCTGCTGGTGGCAGGCCTATCTCATGCGTTACCTCGTCACCCACAGCCGCGCCGGCAACGTGCTGTTCGCCACCGCCATCTCGACTTGGCAGATGTGGGGCTTCCTGGTGCTGAACTACCTGATCGTGCTGCTGACCCTGGGCATCGGTTGGCCGTGGGTGATGCACCGCACGATGAAGCTGATCGCCGGCCAGCTGTGGATCTACGGCGCGCCCCAGGGCAGCGAGATCCGGCAGCCGGCCGATCATGGCCCGGGCTATGGCGAGGGTCTGCTCGACATGTTCGACGTGAGCGGGGTCTGACGATGGCCGCGCGCTACTATGACGGCGTGACCGCCGACGTTCAGGAAGTGATGCTGAAGATCACCAGCCACGAGCTGCTGATCCACCGGCCGGCGGACTCCGACATCGTGGCGCGCTGGCCGGTCGCCGACATGGTGGTGCTGGGCGATTCTCATCATGAGGCCGTGCCGCCGCTGGCGCTGCGCGGCAGCGACGCGCGGCTGGTGGTCGAGGATCCGGCGTGGCGGGCGCAGCTCGTCTCCCTGGTCCCGGCGCTGAAGCCGCTGGCGCTGGAGCCGGTGAAGATCGCGCCGCGCCTCGGCGCCTATTCGCTGGCGATCGTCGCGCTGGTCGGTCTGTTCTGGAGCGCCGTGGAGTACGGCACCGAATATGCCGTGCCGCTGCTGCCCTACACGCTGCAGGCCAAACTGGGCGAGACCGTCCTCGACGAGCTGCTGGCGGACAAGGACACCTGCCAGGGCCGGGCGGGCCTGGCTGCGATCAACCGGCTGGCCAACGACCTTGCCAGTGAGGCCGGCTACAAGCACGAGGTCACGGTGCACATCGTCGAGGGCGGGCCGGTCAACGCCTTCACTCTGCCGGGCTCGATCCTCGTCTTCTATTCGGACCTGATCACCCAGGCCAAAGACAGTTCGCAGGTCGCGGGCGTGCTGGCGCACGAGATCGGCCATGTGGTGCACAACCACCCGATCAAGGGCGTGGCGCGCGCCTTCGGCATCGACCTCCTGTTCAAGGTCCTGACCGGCGGCTACTCGGACATATTGAGCACCTTCGGCACCGGCGGCGGCGCGTTGCTGGCGATGCGCAACGGCCGGGCCTTCGAGCGCGAGGCCGACGCCACCGGCGTGCGCCTGCTCGAACAGCGCGGCCTGCGGGCCGACGGCGTCTCGACCTTCTTCGAACAGATGCTCGAGAAGGAGCCATCGGACGCCGCCAGCGCCGCCGGCATCTGGTCCAGCCACCCGCCCACGCGGGAGCGAATCGAGGCAACGAAGCGTCCGACCACCGGCCGCCCGGCCTTCAGCGCCGCCGAGTGGCAGGCGCTCCGGAACGTCTGCAAATAGCAGGTTCTCGTCCTCAGCCGATTCTGGTCAGCCGAACTTCGACCTCACGCTCCACGTACTTCCTTTCCTCGCTCGTGCGCAGCTCGACCAGAAGGGCATCGAACGCCGCTTCATGTTCGGGAGCGAACTCGAACCATGTGAGGAAGTCGAAGGGCTCGCCGAGGTCGCGGGCGTGATGGAGACGGCGCGCCACCGCCGGCAGGTACTTCATGGACAGGGCGATGTGGCGTGACCTGTCCTCGAAGATCGCCCGACGCTCGTCCTGGGCCATCGACCACCAGGCTTCAGCCTTGCGGATCGGGATCAGCGCCGCGCACGTGGCCTCGCTGCGGCCGAGCCCGGCCTGCACGCCGGCCAGCTCCTTCAGTTCGGCCGCCGTCGAATAGCGTGGATTGCTGACGACGCCGCGCAAGCGCCACGTCGCGCCGGGGGTGTCGGTCATCGCAAGATGCGTCGCGGCGGCCAGGCCGGGGCCGGAAATGGCGGACAGACGCTCGATGCGCCAGGGACCGGCATCGCCGGCGGAGAAGGTGACGGTGAAGGGCGGCGGCATGAGGCCACCCTAGCAAGACGCACGCCGGGTTGTTGGCTATGAAACGGCATGAGCCCGCACATCGTTCTCGCCACATCCGCCGACGACCCGGCGATCACCCCATCGGACAGGCTATATGCCGACGCGCTGGAGCGGCGCGGGTGCCGCGTGACGGGCGCGCCGTGGGATGGACCGGGCGAGGCGTTCGCCGGCGCCGATGCCGTCGTCCTGCGTTCAACCTGGGGCTATTACCGCGCGCTGGATGACTTCAGGGCATGGACCGAGGCGATGGCGGCAGCGACGCGGCTGTTCAAGTCCCTCGATCTGGTGCGCTGGAACCTGCGCAAGGATTACGTCGAGAAGCTCGCGGCGGCGGGCGTGCGCGTGCCGCGAAGCTTCGTCGTGCCGTGCGAGGTGTCGGCGATCGGCCGGGTCTTCGACGAGACCGGATGGGCACAGGCCGTCGTCAAGCCCGCCAGCGGCGCGTCGGGCCATTCGGTCGAGCTCCTGCAGCGCGCGACGCTGGCGGCGCAGGTGGCGGGCCTTGCCGACGAAGCGCGTCAGGCGGGCGTCGTGGTGCAGGAGTTCCTGCCCGAGATCGCCGAGGGCGAGCTGTCGCTGGTCTACTTCGACGGCGTTTTCAGCCACGCGATCCGCAAGCGGCCGCCGCCCGGCGAGTTCCGCTCCAACTCGCGCTACAAGCCCACGCGCACGGTGGAGACGCCGCCGCCCGCCATCACGCATCAGGGCGCGGCCTGCCTCGCGACCCTGCCCGAGATGCCGCTCTACGCCCGCGTCGACGGCGTCGTGCGCAACGGCGTGCTGATCGTGATCGAAGTCGAGGTGCTGGAACCGGCACTGGCCATGGACTTCAGTCCGCCGTCGGCCGAGCGCTTTGCCGAAGCGACGATGAAGCGCCTCGGTGAAACCCGCCCGTAGCTGTCCCTGAACAGCGCCTTCACCTCGGTTGGATCAGGCGTAATCTTCAAGCGCGCGTCCCCGGCCTCCACGAGTTGCCACCATCCGTCCAGCCGGCGGGCAAAACGCGCGGGATCGTGATTATCGTCGGGCAGTCGGGTCACGTTGCTGGCGGTCACCTCCATGCCGCGCGCGCCGCTCAACATGAGCCAGATTTCGTCGCGCTTCCGCGTGCGGCACCATCCGGTCCTGAGGTTCACGCGACTACATTCTGATGTCGACTTCGCCGCCCGCCCCCGACACGCCAAAGTCTACGGTCTGCTGTAGCCGCTGCGCATTATCGGCGGGACGGCCTCGGCGCCGGTCGCAGAGCCCGTGACCTGCAGCAGTTCCTACCCGTTCGTCATCTGCCGCGGCAGGATCGTGACGATGTCCGGGAACAGGGTGATCAGGACCACGCCGAGACAGAGCAGCAGGAAGAACGGGGCAGAGGCCTTCGTCACCGTCCAGATGTCGCGGCCGGTGAGGCTCTGGAGAACATACAGGTTGAAGCCGACGGGCGGCGTGATCTGCGCCATTTCGACGACCAGCACGATATAGATGCCGAACCACAGCGGGTCGATCTGCTGGGCGGTGACCATCGGCAGCACGACGGGCGCCGTCAGAACGATCATGGAAACGCCGTCGAGGAAGCAGCCCAGCACGATGTAGAGCAGCGTCAGCAGGAAGATCAGCCCATAGGGCGTGAGACCCAGCCCGTTGACCCAGGCTGCCATCGTCGCCGGCAGGCCGGTGAAGGCCATCGCCATGGTGACGAAGGCGGCGCCGACCAGGATCAGCCCGATCATGCAGCTGGTCCGGACCGCACCCAGCAGGCTCTCCTTGAACGTCTCCCAGGAGAGAGAACCCGTGACCGCCGCGAGGACGAGGGCGCCGATCACGCCCATGACGGCCGCCTCCGTGGGCGTTGCGACACCGCCATAGATCGAGCCCAGTACTGTGACGATCAGCAGGATGACCGGGATCAGGCGCCGCGCGTTCCAGATCTTCTCGCCGAAGGTCATCCGCGGATCCGCGGGCGGCACCTTCGTAGGATTGAGAACCGACCAGCCCGCCGTGTAGGCCATGAACAGGCCGATCATCATGAAGCCGGGCAGGAAGCCGGCGATGAACAACCTGCCGATCGAGACCTGTGCGGTGATTCCGTAGACGATCATCATGATCGACGGAGGGATCAGAAGTCCCAGCGTTCCCGAGCCGGCGAGCGTTCCGATCGCCATGCCTTCATGGTAGCCGCGCTTGCGCAGCTCCGGCATGCTCATGCGGCCGATCGTGGCGCAGGTGACGGCCGACGAGCCGGAGACCGCGGCCATGACACCGCAACCCAGGATGTTGACGTGCAGCAGCCGGCCCGGAAGCCAGCCAAGCCAGGGGGCCAGCCCCTTGAACATGTCTTCCGAAAGCCGCGACCGAAACAGGATTTCGCCCATCCAGATGAAGAGCGGCAGGGCGGTGAGGGCCCATCCCCAGCTCGAGTCCCAGATCGTGCTGGCGAGAAGCGATCCTGCCGGCGCCGGTGTGAAGAAGAACAACGCGACGAACCCGACGACGACGAGACTGATGCCGATCCACACACCGCTGGCGAGCAGCAGGAAGAGAGTGCCCAGAACCGTCAGGGCAAGAATGGCCTCACCGCTCATCGCGTGGTCGCCTTTGCTGCACCGGCCACTTCACCGGCCATGGTTACGGAAGCCGCTTCGAGCTCATCGCCGATGGCCTGTGCCTCGGCATCGGCAAAATCGGGGATCCTGCCGCCCAGGGCCAGAACCAGCTCGTCGACCAGCCCGATCGTCATGATCGAAGCGCCAAGGGCCATGCCGATTTGCGGAATCCAGAACGGCACCGCCATGAGGCCGGGGCTGGTATCGCCGAACAGGAAGGAATCGTAAGTCATCAGCCAGGCATTGGCCGAGACATAGGCGAAGGCGGCCGCGCCAAGCGCGCAGCACCAGATCTCCGCACGCCGTCGATTCGGCGCCGAGAGCTTTCCGACCAGGAGATTGACCCGGATATGGGCGCCGGCCTTGAGTGTGTAAGCCAAGCCTAGGAACGTCGACGCCGCCATGCAGAATCCTGAGACTTCGGTGGCGTCGAAGGCGAAGTTGAGGAACCGGCCGGCAATCTGCAGGAGGATCGTGACGCCGATCATCATCAGGAAGAAAGCGGAGAGCAGTCC
>CAIYWM010000878.1 GCA_903929895.1 uncultured Alphaproteobacteria bacterium | reverse complement strand
GACCGGACCTCTGTGGCGACCTGGCGCGACTCCTCCCCGAGGATCAACCCGAGGTTCACATGACCCCCGCCTTCAACGTCCTTTTCCTGTGCACGCACAACTCCGCCCGATCGATCATGGCCGAGGCGATCCTCGAGCAGGTGGGGAAGGGCAAGTTCAACGCCTACTCCGCCGGCTCCGATCCGGCGGGACAGCCGATGGCGGAGGTGCTCGCCAAGCTTCGAGCCCTCGGTCACGACGTCCAGCGGTTGCGCAGCAAGTCGTGGGACGAGTTCACCGGACCGAACGCCCCGCGCATGGATTTCGTCATCACGCTCTGCGACGTGCTGCAGGGCCAGCAATGCCCGGACTTCGGCGAGCGGCCCGTCACCGGCGCCTGGCCGCTGCCCGATCCCGCGAAGTTCATGGGATCGGAGGTGGAGCGCGCCACCATGATCAACGAACTCTACGGCATGATCCGCCGGCGCCTGGAGATCTTCGTCAACCTTCCCTATGCGTCGCTCGACCGGATGGCGCTCAAGAAGCGTCTCGACGAGATCGGCGACTCTGCCAAAGCACCGGCGTGAGCAGACAGGACAGGTCATGAAAGTCGGAATCAACGGGATGGGGCGCATGGGCCGCCTCGCCCTTCGGGCTGCGTTCGGCGGCGTGCAGCGTCCACTGGATGATCCTCGGCGCGACAACCGCCTCGAGGTCATCCACGTCAACGAGATCAAGGGCGGTGCGGCCGCCACCGCGCATCTTCTCGAGTTCGACAGCATGCACGGCCGCTGGCACACCTCCTTCGAACTCGACGGCGAGCGCGGCCTGGCGGTCGGCGGCACCTATCTGGGCTTCAGCGCCGCCGCGTCGCCGGGGGACGTCGCCTGGGGCGACCTCGGCTGCGAGATGGTGCTCGAGTGCACAGGCAAGTTCCTGAAGCCGGAGCAGCTGCAGGCCTACTTCGATCGCGGCGTGAAGAAGGTGATCGTGGCGGCGCCCGTCAAGGACGATCGGGCGCTGAACATCGTGGTCGGCGTCAACGACCATCTCTACGAGCCCGAGCGTCATCACCTCCTGACGGCGGCTTCCTGCACCACCAACTGCCTCGCACCCGTGGTCAAGGTCGTGCACGAATCGATCGGCATCCGGCATGGCCAGATCACGACGATCCATGCCCCGACCAACACCAACGTCGTCGTCGATGCACCGCACAAGGACCTGCGCCGCGCGCGCTCGGCCATGCTGTCGCTGCAGCCGACGACCACCGGCAGCGCCACCGCGATCACGGTCATCTATCCTGAACTGAAAGGAAAGCTGAACGGCCACGCCGTCCGCGCGCCGGTCCTCAACGCCAGCCTGACCGACTGCGTGTTCGAACTGAAGCGCTCGACCACTGAAGCCGAGGTCAACGCGCTCTTTCACGAGGCTGCCAAGGGTCCGCTGGCCGGCATCCTGGGCTACGAGACGCGGCCTCTCGTGTCGGCGGACTATTGCAACGACACGCGCAGCTCGATCGTCGACGCCCCCAGCACAATGGTGACCGACGGCACGTTGCTCAAGGTCTATGCCTGGTACGACAACGAGGTCGGCTATGTCTGCCGCATGGTCGATCTGGCGAAAATGGTGATCGAAGCAGGCGCCTGATGGGCACGAAGGCGCGCGACTATCTGATCGTCACCGCGTCGTACTGGGGCTTCACCCTGGTCGATGGCGCGCTGCGCATGCTCGTGCTGCTGCACTTCTTCGGGCTCGGCTACTCGCCGTTCACGCTCGCCTTCCTGTTCCTGCTCTACGAGTTCGCCGGCATCGTCGCGAATCTTGCCGGCGGCTGGCTGGCCACGCGCTTCGGCATCCCGCGCATGATGATGACCGGCCAGCTGCTGCAGATCGCGAGCCTGTTCCTGCTGTCGGCGCTCGATCCGGCGTGGAGCCCCGTCCTCTCCGTCGCCTGGGTCGTCGTGGCGCAGGGCCTGGCCGGGCTCGCCAAGGACTTCACCAAGACCGCCTCCAAGTCGGCCATCAAGGCGACGGCGGGTGAGGGCGCCGGGCGTCTCTTCAAGTGGGTGGCCTGGTTCACCGGTTCGAAGAACGCCATGAAGGGCTTGGGCTTCTTCGTCGGCGGCCTGCTGCTCGAGGCGGTCGGGTTCCGTACGGCGCTCTGGCTGATGGCAGGGGCGCTGCTCCTCGTCCTTCTGGCCGGGTTGCTGATGCTGCCGCGCGAGCTGGGCAAGGCGAAAGCGTCGAAGACGATGCGCGAGCTGTTCGCCAAGTCGGCGGGCGTCAACCTGCTGGCAGCCGCGCGCGTCTTCATGTTCGGAGCGCGCGACGTGTGGTTCGTCGTTGGCCTGCCGGTGTTCCTCTACGCCTCGGGTTGGCGGTTCGTGGAGGTGGGTGCGTTCCTCGCCGCCTGGACGATCGCCTATGGCGGGCTGCAGGCCATCGCACCGGCACTGGTGCCGCGCAGTGCGGACGGGCTCAGCCGTGAAGTGCCGGGCGCGCGCCTCTGGGCGGGCCTCCTGCTTGCCGTGCCGCTGGTGATCGCTCTCGTGTTGAACGGTCCGCTCGACCTGCGCCCCGATCTCGTCGTCGTCGTGGGACTGGCGATCTTCGCCCTGCCGTTCGCCGTCAACTCCTCGCTGCATTCGTACCTGATCCTGGCCTATGCGGGTTCGGAGAAGGCGGCCGAGGACGTGGGCTTCTACTACGCCGCCAACGCCTGCGGCCGCCTCGCCGGCACGCTCCTCTCCGGACTCTTCTACCAGTGGGGCGGCATCGGCTTCTGCCTCGGCGGCTCGGCGGCGATGCTGCTGGCCTGCTGGATCATCACCTTCCTGCTGCCGGCCCACCGGGGCGACATCCGGACCGTCGGGCGCGCGGCCTGAGCCGATCGAAACGGCGCGGCCTTGCGCTGGCGCAAGGCGCGACGGCTGGCGCTGTGCCTTCTTCACGACCCACAGGCTGCCCATGCCCGGAGTGAAGACATGCCATCCAGTATCCCGCTCGCACTCCTCAGGGCGCCCACGCGCCACCTGTTCTTCACCGGCAAGGGCGGTGTCGGGAAGACGACGCTGGCCTGCGCCACGGCACTCGCGCTCGCCGATCGCGGGAGATCGGTTCTCCTGATCAGCACCGACCCGGCGTCGAACCTCGACGAGATGTTCGCCACGACGCTGTCGAACGAGCCGCGGCCGGTGCCCGGCGCGCCCCGCCTGTCGGCAATGAACATCGATCCCGAGGCCGCGGCGGAGGCCTATCGGCAGCGCGTCCTGGAACAGCTCGGGGCGGGGGCCACCGAGGCCGAACGTGCCGCCGTGCGCGAACAGCTCTCCGGCGCCTGCACGACGGAGATCGCTGCCTTCGACGAGTTCGTGGGCTTGCTGGCCACTCGCGCCGAGGCGTTCGATCACGGCGTGTTCGATACCGCGCCCACCGGCCACACGCTGCGCCTGCTCAGCCTGCCCCGGGCCTGGACCGGGTTCCTGAAGGGAAACGATCGCGGTGCCTCGTGCCTCGGCCCGCATTCCGGCCTCAAGCTGCAGGAGGAGCGATTCCAGGCCGCGCTCGCCACTTTGGGCGACGCGCAGAGCACGACCATCGTGCTGGTCAGTCGCCCCGATCGCGGCGCCATGCGCGAGGCCGCGCGAACCAGCGCCGAGCTTCGGGCGCTCGGGCTCGCCAACCAGTACCTGGCGATCAACGGCGTCTTCGCGGCGACCGACCCCGGCGATGCGGTGGCCCGGTCGATCGAGGCGCTCGGCCGCCAGGTCCTCGACGATCTGCCGGAGTCCCTGCGACCGCTGCCGCAGGACCGGATACCGCTGCGGTCCTTCGACATGGTCGGATTGGACGCGCTTCGACAGGTGCTGGGCGGCGAGCCGGAACGCCCCGTCGACGCCGTGGCGGACGACCCACCGGCGTCGCCCGCGATTCCCGGTTTGGGCCGGCTGGTCGACGAACTCGCATCGGCCGGCCGCGGGCTGATTATGGTCATGGGCAAGGGCGGCGTTGGAAAGACCACTATCGCCGCCGCGCTCGCAGTGGGCCTGGTGAAGCGTGGACACGGCGTTCACCTCAGCACCACCGACCCCGCCGCCCATGTCGCGTCGACGCTTGGCGCGACGATGGACGGCCTCCGGGTCGACCGTATCGATCCGCGCGAGGAAACGCAGCGCTACATTGCCAAGGTCATGGCTTCCCGCGCCGCGGATCTCGACGAGGCGGGCATGGCCTTGCTGCGCGAGGATCTCGCCTCACCCTGTACGGAGGAGGTCGCGGTCTTCCATGCCTTCTCGCGCATCGTGATGGAGGCCCGCAGCGCCTTCGTCGTGCTCGATACCGCGCCGACCGGCCACACGCTGCTGCTGATGGATGCCGCCGGCGCGTACCATCGCGAAATGACACGGAACATTGGCGCCCACGCACAGGGCCGGGTCGTGACCCCGCTCATGCGGCTGCAGGATCCCGACTACTCGCGCATCATCCTCGTGTCCCTCCCGGAAACCACGCCGGTCTCCGAGGCGGCCGCGCTGCAGGAGGATCTGCGTCGGGCGCACATCGAGCCCTACGCATGGGTCATCAATCGAAGCCTGGTCGGAAGCGGCACGCACGATCCGCTGCTCGTCAGGCGTCTGCACGGCGAGCACGCGCAGATCGCAAGAGTCCAGCTGGGCCTCGCCCGGCGGCTCTACATGCTCCCGTGGCAGGCGAGCCCGCCCGAAGGGCTCGCGGCGTTGGCAAGCCTGGTGGTCTAGCGGCCTGGCGAGGACCTTCCTCACCAAAGGATGATCTGGATCAACGACGCCTGCCCGGCGATCGGCTGTCATGCCGAGCATCGCCATCGCTTGTCCTGAAGGAGTCTTTATGATGACAGGCGTTTTCCGCGTCCCGCTCGTGGCCTCGCACGACTACGACGTCCTACGGGAACTCGTCCGCGAGGCACCTGCCACTCACCATGCATGGGCGGAGCTGTACCGAAGGCGTACCGCCGAAGAACGCCACGCGGGCCATGTCATCCACGAAATCCACGTCGACCCGCACCGGTTCGCCGATCATGCCTGCCGGAACGGATACGAGACGAGCCTTGCGACACTGGGGCGCTTCCTCGAAGACATCGATCCGCACGGAAGCGACCCGACACCCGCGACGACAGGCTGAGACGCCCCCGGGAGAAGATAGTATTTCTATAATTCTGGAAATATAGTTGACTCGCGCCAACGGCGCCCTATGTTTCACTCATGAAGCTCGACGATGCCGCCGCCCGCCTCGAAGCACTGGGCAATCCGACCCGGCTGAAGATTTATCGCGCCCTGGTGCGTGCCGGTGCCGAAGGCATGCCGGTCGGGCGCCTCCAGACCAAGCTCGACGTCGCCGCCTCGACCCTGTCGCATCACATCAAGTCGCTGGTGATCGTCGGTCTCGTCACGCAGGTGAGGGAAGGCGCGACCCTGGTCTGCCACGCCAACTATGATCTGATGCACGAACTCCTCGCCTACATGGCCGAGGAATGCTGCGCCGACGGCTTCCACCCGGCCGCAGGGAAGACATGCGTCGCGTAGATGACGATTTTGTTGCGTCTCGTCTTTCCAACATTCTAGAAGGATAGGAGAGTTAACATGCCTGATTCGATCACCCCTCCGAAGAAGAAGGTCGCCGTGATCGGCGCCGGTCCCGTGGGCCTCGCCGCGGCGGCGCATCTGCTGGCGCGCGGGCTGGAGCCCGTCGTGATCGAGGCTGGTCCCACGGTCGGCCATGCGGTCCGCCAGTGGAGCCACGTCCGCATGTTCTCGCCCTGGGAATACAATATCGACAAGGCCGCCGACCGGCTGCTCTCCGAAGCGGGCTGGAACCGTCCGCAGCCCGACCACTACCCGACCGGCGCTGAGCTGGTGGAGCAGTATCTCGAGCCGCTGGCAACCCGCACGCCGCTCAAGGACCACATCCGGACCCGGAGCATGGTGACGGCAATCGGCCGCGTCGGCTTCGACAAGGTGAAGACGCGCGGCCGCGACGCCGCGTCGTTCGAGATCCGTTACCAGAACGGCAAGGGCCCGGAAGTGCTGCGCGCCGACGCCGTGATCGACGCGACGGGCACCTGGTTCTCACCCAATCCGGCCGGCGCCAACGGCCTGCCTGCGATCGGCGAACGCGAAACCCACGACCGCATCGCCTACGGCATGCCTGACGTGCTGGGACGCGACCGGCCACGCTATGCCGGCCGCTGCGTGGCCGTGCTGGGTGGCGGCCATTCCGCCGTCGGCACCTTGCTCGACCTCGCGAAACTGAAGGAGCAGGAGCCGGCCACCAACATCGTCTGGCTGCTGCGCGGCGAGACTCCGGAGAAGTCGTTCGGCGGCGGTGCGGCCGACCAGCTCTCGGCGCGCGGCGCGCTGGGCACCGCCTTCGCCGCCTTAGTGGCGAGTGGCAGCCTCACGATCGAGAGCGGCTTCCGCGTGAACCGCATCGCGCGCGAGGGTGACCGGATCGTCGTCGCGGGCGCGGGATGCCCCGGCCGCCACGTTGCCGTCGACGAGCTGGTCGTCTCGACCGGCTTCCGGCCCGACCTCGACTTCCTGCGCGAGCTCCGGCTCTCGCTCGATCCCGCGCTGGAATGCCCGCCGGCGCTGGCGCCGCTGATCGATCCGAACGAACACAGCTGCGGCTCGGTGCGCCCGCATGGCGCGCGCGAGCTGGCGCAGCCCGAGGCGGGCTTCTACTTCGCCGGCATGAAGTCGTATGGCCGTGCGCCAACCTTCCTGATGATGACGGGCTACGAGCAGGTCCGTTCGATCGCCGCCGATCTGGCGGGCGACCATGACGCGGCCCGCCGGGTCGAGCTGGTGCTGCCCGAGACCGGTGTCTGCAACGGCGCACCCGCATCGGCCGCGCTTGCGACGACGGCGGCGGGATGCTGTCCGCCGCCCACGCCGGCGCCCGCAGCCTCTGGCTGCTGCGCCGGTCCCAAAGCCTCCTGATGGATCGCCGCTGGCTTTCGACGATCATCGTTCTGGGGACGGCGCAGACCCTGGCCTGGGGCTCGACCTACTATCTGCCGGCGGTGCTGGCGGACGAGATGTCGCGCGACATCGGCATCTCGACCGACCTGTTCTTCGGTACCTTCTCCGCGGCGCTGATCATCTCCGCGAT
>CAIYWM010000877.1 GCA_903929895.1 uncultured Alphaproteobacteria bacterium | reverse complement strand
TTCTGTTGGAAGGCGCGTCAACCATTCGACGTGCCTTTTTTTTATCTTCAGCACGGCGCTTCGCGCCTTCACGTCGCACCGCGATGTGAGCTTGCGCTGAAACGGCTTCGCCGTTTTGTCTCTCGCACAAGCACCTGCATCTGCGCTCATGGATCACATCCGCAATTTCTCCATCATTGCCCACATCGACCACGGCAAGAGCACGCTGGCCGATCGCATCATCCAGCGCTGCGGCGGCCTGAGCGACCGCGAGATGGAAGCCCAGGTGCTCGACTCGATGGACATCGAGCGCGAGCGCGGCATCACCATCAAGGCGCAGACCGTGCGCCTCAACTACAAGGCCCGGGACGGCAAGACCTACGTCCTGAACCTGATGGACACGCCCGGCCACGTCGACTTCGCCTACGAGGTCAGCCGGTCGCTGGCCGCCTGCGAGGGCTCGCTGCTGGTGGTCGACGCCAGCCAGGGCGTCGAGGCGCAGACGCTGGCGAACGCGTATCACGCGATCGAGGTCAATCACGAGATCATCCCGGTCCTCAACAAGATCGATCTTCCCTCCGCCGATCCCGAGCGGGTCTGCCGCGAGATCGAGGACGTGGTCGGCATCGATACCTCCGAAGCCGTCCTGGTCTCGGCCAAGAGCGGTCTCGGCATCGACGACCTGCTCGAAGCCATGGTCAAGCGCCTGCCGGCACCCAAGGGCAACCGCGACGCAGCCCTGAAGGCCCTGCTGGTCGACAGCTGGTACGATCCGTATCTCGGCGTCGTCACCCTGGTGCGCGTGCAGGACGGCGTCCTGCGCAAGGGCATGAAGATCCGCATGATGGCGGCGGCCGCGGCCTACGACCTCGACAAGGTCGGCGTGTTCGCGCCCAAGGCCACCGACGTGGCCGAGCTCGGCCCGGGCGACATCGGCTTCATCATCGCCGGCATCAAGACCATCGCCGACTGCAAGGTCGGCGACACGATCACCGACGACCGCAAGCCCGCGACCGAGATGCTGGCGGGCTTCAAGCCCAGCGTGCCGGTGGTGTTCTGCGGCCTCTTCCCGGCCGACGCCGCCGAGTTCGAGACCCTGCGCGAGTCGCTCTCCAAGCTCCGCCTCAACGACTCCTCGTTCCACTTCGAGGCGGAGACCAGTGCGGCGCTTGGCTTCGGTTTCCGCTGCGGCTTCCTCGGCCTGCTGCATCTCGAGATCGTGCAGGAGCGGCTGGAGCGCGAGTTCAATCTCGACCTCGTCACGACGGCGCCCTCGGTCGTCTACAAGGTCGCGATGGTCGACGGCACGTCGATGGAGCTGCACAATCCCGCGGACTATCCCGACCCGATGAAGATCGAGTCGATGCAGGAGCCGTGGATCAAGGCCACGATCATCACGCCCGACGAGCATCTCGGGTCCGTGCTGACGCTCTGCCAGGAGCGCCGCGGCCAGCAGATCGAGCTCACCTATGCCGGCACGCGCGCCATGGCGGTCTATCGCCTGCCGCTGAACGAGGTCGTGTTCGACTTCTACGACCGGCTGAAGTCGATGACGCGCGGCTATGCCAGCTTCGACTACGAGATGGACGGCTACGAGGAGAGCGAACTGGTGAAGCTCGCCATCCTGGTGAACGCCGAGCCTGTGGATGCGCTGTCGATGATCGTTCACAAGAACGCCGCCGAGAGCCGCGGCCGCGCGCTGTGCGAGCGGCTGAAGGACCTGATCCCGCGCCAGCTCTTCAAGATCGCCATCCAGGCCGCGATCGGCGGCCGCGTGGTCGCGCGCGAGACCATCAGTCCGATGCGCAAGGACGTGCTGGCCAAGTGCTACGGCGGCGACATCAGCCGCAAGAAGAAGCTCCTGGAGAAGCAGAAGAAGGGCAAGAAGCGCATGCGGCAGATCGGCGAGGTCGAGATCCCGCAATCGGCCTTCATCGCCGCCCTCAAGATGGACAATCGCTAGGGTCTTCTCGCTTCCCGTTCACCCACCACCTCATCCTGAGGAGGTCGCGCAGCGACCGTCTCGAAGGATGGGCAACAGACGTAGTGCTCGTGCCCATGCTTCGAGACGCGCTCCTGCGGAGCGCTCCTCAGCATGAGGTTGGTGTTGGTG
>CAIYWM010000876.1 GCA_903929895.1 uncultured Alphaproteobacteria bacterium | reverse complement strand
GTGTTGGACGATCCCGGCGGTCAATGCACAGCGCTGTATCCGGAGAAGCCGATCTACGACATACCGGGCTTTCCCCGCATCGAGGCGGCCGAGCTGATCGTCCGTTTGAAGGCCCAGGCGGCGGCCTTCCGGCCGGTCTATCACTTGGGCGAGCAGGTCCAGTCGCTGGAGCCGCTGACCGGGGGATTCTGGCGGGTGACGACCTCGAAGGGCACCGTGCTGCAGGCCAAGGCGGTGATCATCGCCGCGGGCGTCGGCGCGTTCGGGCCCAACCGTCCGCCGCTGCCCGGCATCGAAGCCTATGAGGGCAAGAGCGTCTTCTACTACGTCACCCAGCGCGAGACCTTCCGCGGCAAGCGGGTGGTGATCGCGGGCGGCGGCGACACGGCGGTCGACTGGGCGCTGTCGCTGGCCGAGATCGCCGGCCGCGTCTCGGTGATCCATCGCCGCGACAGGTTCCGGGCTGCACCCGACAGCGAAGCGAGGCTCAAGGCGCTGGCGAAGGCGGGCAAGATCGACCTGGTGGTGCCGTACCAGCTCCACGGTCTGGAAGGCGCAGGCGGCCAACTCACCGCCGTCACCGTCGCCACCATGGAGGGCGAGACCAAGCGCATCGAGGCCGACGTGCTGCTGCCGTTCTTCGGCCTGTCGATGTCGCTCGGGCCGATTGCCGAGTGGGGGCTGGCGCTCGAGCGCAACCAGATCGAGGTCGATCCCGCGACGGCGGCGACGAGCAAGCCCGGCATCTTCGGCGTGGGTGACGTCGTCACCTATCCCGGCAAGCTGAAGCTGATCCTGACGGGCTTCGCAGAGGCGGCGATCGCCGCCCGCTCGGCCTATGCGCTGATCCATCCAGAGACGCCGCTGCACTTCGAGTATTCGACGACCTCGGGCGTGCCCGACGCCTAGGAATCGGCGTGGACGTCTTCTGTCCCGATTCGGAGCTCGGCTATCTCCGGAGCCGGACGCGGTTCGTGCCCGGAGAGATGCTCCGGCTGGACGAAGCGTATCGACTCGCGCACCTGCCTTTGATCGCGCCGCATCACCCTGACGTCATCCAAGCGCGGCCGGGCGCCGCCTATCGTATGGGACGGCACGAGCGCATCTTCTCGCTGGTCCTGCCGGTTCCGCCCGAGGCGCTGGAGAAGTCCGCCGCCTATCGGGAACTGGAAAGCGAACTCAGGCAATCGCCCTTCGCAAACAAGATCGCCTGGGACCTCCTGCCGAAGCGTCGGGAGAGACTCCATGCGACGATCTGCGGATCTCTGTCGAAGGATCTGCCGTACCGCGTTTCCGACGAGGAGAGGGCTGCTCTCAGGAAGTTCGGTCCGCTGCGTGTCGAATTGCGCGGCCTGTTCTCGGGCAACATCAACGTCGGCCGCCTGTATCTGCGTGTCTATCCAGAATGTCGGGCAGGCGCGAACTCGCTACGGCAGCTTCAACAGATCCTCGGCAGGCCCGAGACGGACCTGTACCTCGTCGGCCTGTTCAACTTCGTCGATCACCTGGAGGCCGTGGAAGCGGCAGCGCTGCACGACCTCATCCAGCGCTGGTGGCACCGTCCTATCCTGGCGCTCGACGTGACCGCGCTCTGGCTCCTCGGCGCCTCTGACGACCTCGTCCTGGATGCGAGAGTCGAGGACGTGATTCCCCTGGGGTGAGCCGCCTTCAGGCGCCGGCGGCACGATGCTCTCGGCAAAAGTGGTAGGCCAGGACCTGGCTTTCCGTACCTGCGCGCTACGTCCTGATGCGTTAGCGACGCCTACGCCGCCGCGGAGAGCTTGCGCAGGGCGGCCAGGCGGCGGGCGTAGGGCGGATCGTTTTCCGGCACGAGCGCGGGCGGCACGATGCTTTCGGCGAAGTGACAGGCCACGACCTGGCCTTCGGCGCCGGCGCCATCCTGCAGGGGCCGCAGCAGGGGCTCCTCCTTGCGGCAGCGGTCCTGCGCGTAGGCGCAGCGCGTGTGGAAGCGGCAGCCCTTGGGCGGGTTGAGCGGGCTGGGCACGTCGCCGGCCAGGCGGATGCGGGCGCGCTGGGCGGTGGGATCGGGCACCGGCACGGCCGACAGCAGCGCCTGCGTGTAGGGATGGCGCGGCCGCGCGAACAGGCTGCGCTTGGGTGCCAGCTCGACGATCTTGCCGAGATACATGACGGCGACCCGGTCGGAGATGTGGCGTACGACCGCGAGATCGTGGGCGATGAAGATGTAGGACAGGCCGAACTTGCCCTTCAGGTCCTGCATCAGATTGATGACCTGCGCCTGGATCGACACGTCGAGCGCCGACACCGGTTCGTCGCAGACGATCAGCTTGGGCTGCGAGGCGAGCGCCCGGGCGATGCCGATGCGCTGGCGCTGGCCGCCCGAGAATTCGTGCGGATAGCGCAGCGCATGCCAAGCCGAGAGGCCGACCTCGCCCAGCAGCTCGTCGATGCGTCGGCGCAGCGCCGCGCCCGAGGCCAGCCCGTGCAGGCGAAGCGGTTCCGCCAGCGTCTCGCCGACGGTGAGGCGCGGGTTCAGCGAGGCATAAGGATCCTGGAAGATGATCTGCATGTCGCGGCGCAGGTCGCGCAGCGCACCGCGGCCGAGGCCACGCACGTCGCGGCCGGCGAAGCGGATGGTGCCCTCGGTGGCCTCGATCAGGCGCAGCACCAGCCGGCCCGTCGTCGACTTGCCGCAGCCCGATTCACCGACCAGAGCCAGCGTCTCGCCCGGCGCCACGTCGAAGGAAAGGCCGTCGACCGCGCGCACGGTGCCGACCGCACTCTGGAAGACGATGCCGCGCTTCACCGGGAAGTGCTTGGTGAGGCCGGAGACGGAGAGGAGGGGCTCGGTGGTCATTCGGCGGCCTCGGCCAGGACGAGATCGAGAGGCGCCTTCCAGCAGGCGGCGCGGTGGCCAGGTACGATTTCACGCAAGGCGGGCTGCTCGGTGCGGCATTTCTCGTCGGCCAGCGGACAGCGCGGGCTGAAGCGGCAGCCGGGCGGCAGGGCGTAGGGATTGGGCACGACGCCTTCGATCGCCGTCAGGCGCTCGTCGCCGTCGCTGCCCAGCCGCGGGATCGAGCCCAGCAGGCCCAGCGTATAGGGATGCTGCGGGTCGGCGAACAACAGGCCGACCGGCGCTTCCTCGACGATGCGGCCGGCATACATGACGATCACGCGATGCGCGAGTTCGGCGACGACGCCGAGATCGTGGGTGATCAGCATGATCGCCGCACCCGTGCGCTCGCGCAGGTCGCGCAGCAGGTCGAGGATCTGCGCCTGGATGGTGACGTCGAGTGCTGTCGTGGGCTCGTCGGCGATCAGCAGCTTGGGGTCGCAGGCCAGGGCCATGGCGATCATCACGCGCTGGCGCATGCCGCCAGAGAGCTGGTGCGGATACTCGTCGAGCCGGGTCTCGGGCGAGGGGATCTTCACCAGCTGCAGCATCTCCAGCGCGCGCGCGCGCGCCGCGGCGGCGCTGAGCGAGCGGTGCAACTGGACGGCCTCGATGATCTGATCGCCCACGGTCTGCACCGGGTTGAGGCTGGTCATCGGCTCCTGGAAGATCATGGCGATGTCGTCGCCGCGCACGGCACGCATGTCACTCTCCGGCAGGTCGAGGAGATTTCGACCCTCCAGCCTGATCTCGCCGGCTGTGATCCTGCCCGGTGGATTGGGTACCAGCCGCATGATCGACAGCGACGTCACCGACTTGCCGCAGCCGGATTCACCCACGATCCCCAGCGTCTCGCCCGGTGCCAGTGAGAAGCTGATTCCGTCGACGGCCGCGAACGAACTGCCGCCGGTGCGGAACTCCGTACGCAGGCCCTTCACTTCGAGGAGCGCACTCTTGTCATCCCGAGGTCGCAGGCCGAGGGACCCTTCCTGTTGCTTCAAAGGTCCCTCGCTTCGCTCGGGATGACAGCCTGCGCCATGGTTAGGTCACCGGCCGCGATTGTGGCAGGCGATCGCGCGTGCCGTAGACCGGGGGCGCGAGCTGGTCGGCGGTGCGGCCGGCCCAGTCGCGCTGGCTGACCGTTTCGAGCCGCTTGCGCTGGCCTTCGATCAGGCCCGCGGTCGCGGCCTCGACATCGACGGTCAGGACCTTGCCGTCCTTCACGACCTGCGTGCCGTCGACATAGACGTGCCGGATGGCGCGGTCACCCGCCGAGTAGATCAGGCTGCGCACCGGTTCGTGCGCCGGCTGCATGTAGGGATGGCTCATGTCGACCAGCGAGAAGTCGGCCTTGCAGCCC
>CAIYWM010000875.1 GCA_903929895.1 uncultured Alphaproteobacteria bacterium | reverse complement strand
CTCCTTTCTTTGTCTTCATAAAGCACAGGCTCGCGACCTGCCGAAGAGCGGAGGTTAGAGCCGCGGCGACGCCCGCCAAAAGAAAAGGCCGGGGATCGCTCCCCGGCCTTTCCGCAATCTCTGAGAAGACTGGACTTAGAAGTCCATGCCGCCCATGCCGCCGTCGCCACCCGGCGGCATCATCGGGGCCTTCTTCTCCGGCTTCTCGGCGATCATGGCTTCCGTCGTGACCAGCAGGCCGGCCACCGAGGCGGCGTCCTGCAAGGCGGTACGGACGACCTTGACCGGGTCGATGATGCCGGACTTGATCATGTCGACATAGTCGCCCTTCTGGGCGTCGAAGCCGAAGTTCGAGTCCTTCTGCTCGAGCATCTTGCCCGCCACGACGGCGCCGTCGTAGCCGGCGTTCTCGGCGATCTGGCGGACGGGCGCCTGCAGCGCACGACGCACGATCTCGATGCCGACCTTCTGGTCGTCGTTCGAAGTGCGGACCTTGTCCAGCGCGCGGATCGCGTAGAGCAGGGCCGAACCGCCGCCGGCGACAACACCCTCTTCCACCGCAGCCTTGGTGGCGTGCATGGCGTCGTCAACGCGGTCCTTCTTTTCCTTCACTTCGACTTCCGTGGCGCCGCCGACCTTGATGATCGCAACACCGCCGGCGAGCTTGGCCAGGCGCTCCTGGAGCTTCTCGCGGTCGTAGTCCGAAGTGGTCTCCTCGATCTGCGCGCGGATCTGGCTGATGCGGGCCTGGAGGTCCGCCTTCTTGCCCGAGCCGTCGACGATCGTGGTGTTTTCCTTCTCGACGATGACCTTCTTGGCCTTGCCGAGCATGTCGAGCGTGACGTTCTCGAGCTTGATGCCGAGGTCCTCGGAGATCAGCTGGCCACCGCACAGGATCGCCATGTCCTCGAGCATCGCCTTGCGACGGTCACCGAAGCCCGGCGCCTTGACGGCGGCGATCTTCAGGCCACCACGCAGCTTGTTCACGACCAGGGTCGCCAGGGCTTCGCCCTCGACGTCCTCGGCGATGATCAGCAGCGGCTTGCCCGACTGCACGACCGCCTCGAGCACCGGCAGCATCGCCTGCAGGCCCGACAGCTTCTTCTCGAACAGCAGGATGTACGGCGAGTCGAGCTCGGCGATCATCTTGTCGGCGTTGGTGATGAAGTACGGCGAGAGATAGCCGCGGTCGAACTGCATGCCCTCGACGACGTCCAGCTCGGTGTCCAGGCTCTTGGCCTCTTCCACCGTGATGACGCCCTCGTTGCCGACCTTCTTCATGGCTTCGGCGATCATCTTGCCGATCGACTTGTCGCCATTGGCCGAGATCGTGCCGACCTGGGCGACTTCGTCCGTGCCCGTGATCTTCTTGGCGCGCGCCTTGATGTCCTCGACAGCCGCCTCGACCGCGAGGTCGATGCCGCGCTTGAGGTCCATCGGGTTCATGCCGGCCGCGACCGACTTCACGCCCTCGCGCACGATCGCCTGGGCGAGAACGGTCGCCGTCGTCGTGCCGTCGCCGGCGATGTCATTGGTCTTGGAAGCGACTTCGCGCACCATCTGCGCGCCCATGTTCTCGAACTTGTCCGAGAGCTCGATCTCCTTGGCGACGGTGACGCCGTCCTTGGTGAT